>DATHPY010000627.1:0-5298 GCA_035483315.1 Puia sp.
CGTCAATCTGTCCACCTTTCTCTGAAATTATTCCGGCCGGCGCATAAAATCCGAATTTCTTTTTAACGTCTTCTTCAGTAAGATAGTTAAGTGCAAATCCATTTTTTTTACGCAGATTAAATTCTGTTTTCAAATCAGCCACATCTTTTTTATAGGAAGCGTATTGAAGACTTTTTTTCAATTCAAAATCGACAGGTGCTTTTAATTTGCTGCATATTTCTTCTAAATCATCAATTGATCGAAGACATAATTTATACGAAGCAACCGCGTTTTTCTCTCCGACAATTTTCGATAATTTATGCAAAGGCATATCAATTTCATATTGCAATAACGAAGTGCTTGCGGCAGTACTACCAGTGCCTACATGTCTTTTATCAAAAACGCAAACTCTTAATCCCGTTTTAAAAAGGTGATGGGCAATCAATGCCCCGGTTATTCCTGCGCCGATAACCGCTGCATCAGTATTGATATTTTCGCGCAATGACGGATAGTTGGCATGAATACCATCGTTCAAAAGCCAAAAAGGATTTGATGAGCGTAAATCCATAATGCGAAAATTATTATCAGACTAAATAAAGGCTTCATTATTGAATGCGAGATTTATTATACAATAGTTATGCTCAAAAATATTGAATGGTTTATTGGCTGCTCAGGATTTTATTATAAAGAATGGAAAGCAAAATTTTATCCTGAAAAACTGGCTCAAACAAAATGGTTTGATTATTACTGCGATCATTTTAATACGCTGGAACTAAATGTAACATTTTACCGGTTTCCTAAAATCAGTTTCCTTGAAAATTGGTATAACAAAAGCCCAGATGAATTTTTATTTTCAGTGAAAGCGCCAAGATTGATCACTCATTATAAACAATTCCTAAATTCCGAACAACAACTACAAGAGTTTTATGAAACGGTGAAAGAAGGATTGAAAAATAAATTGGGATGTATTCTTTTTCAATTACCTGCAAGTATTGAATTTTCCGACGAAAAACTGGATAGAATTATAAACGCAATGGACAATTCCTTTACGAATGTTATTGAATTCAGAAACATCAGTTGGTGGAACGAAAAAGTTTTCTCCGCTTTCAAAAAGAAAAAAATTATTTTTTGCGGCGTAAGTATTAATAAATTACCCGGCGAACCAGTTGTTATTTCAGATGCTATTTATTATCGTTTTCATGGAGTTCCCAAATTGTATTATTCCTCTTATAAAGAAGAAGAAATAAAAGAAGTTGCTGATTCGATTAGCAATGCAAAAAAAATTAAAAAGTCATTTATTTATTTCAATAACACTGCATCGTTGGCTGCCATTGAAAATGCGCAATGGCTTCAGCGCTATGTTAATTATCATTAGCAGAATTTTCGCTGGCATGAGGTTTGAATTTATTTCTTATAAAAAAGGAAATAGAAATTTTATATGAAAGCGACTGATTTTAAAATATTAGATCAATTCGATCAGTTACAAGTTATAGAAGATAAAGCTGTGTTTTTAGATTATCGCCAGGATGGAGATTATTCTATTGGGCTTTTCCAGGTTGAAGGATTTTATGTTGAAGTATTTTTTCACGTAATTAAATTAGAGTACAAAAGAATGCGGGTTTTTGATGACACCAGGTTTTTAGATCCGTACATCAGCCAGATTGATATTACTGATCTATGCGATTGCAGGCATTAAAATTACATAAATTTCTTTTCAATATTGTGTAAAACACTGCTCACAGGGCCTTCCATTTTAGTTGTGCTATCGTCCATATTAGCATTTCCCAACAACAGTCCTGCATGGATTGATGCCGGTAAATATAATATTGCATTTGCTTTTTGAATTACTGTGAATTGATGCGGCGGTACTGAATTGTGTGCATTCATTTCCTTTACAACTCTTATAGCTTCTTTCAAAATAAAATTCATCTCATGCCTTGTATGTTCTTCTGTAACGCCTGAATATGTTGCAACGCCAGAAACTATTTCAGATCCTTTTCCTGCAAATATCACATCAAGCTCGTCGTGAGTTTCTGTATCTAATTCAGATGCGTTTAGTTCGTTCGCGTCAATATAATTCATTAAACCTAAAACAGTAACCGGTAATGCAGCTTGCGCAAGAGTTCCGGATTCAAAATTATCTTGTTTATTTTTTGGCTCAGATGTATTCGGATCTATTTTTTTTATGGGTGGATAGCCAAGACTGGTTTGAATGATTTCTACTAAGTTCATAATTGTTGATTTTAATTTTTTAGAATGGATGCCGCAATAAATATTTCAAAAAACCTGCCTGAATAAAATAGGGGAACATTTTATTTTTTTGAAGTAAAATAGTACTCAGGATGCTTGATTTGGGGAATTAACGGGGCGAAAAAAAATCATTAACAAAACAAAAACAAATCAATATCAAACCGATAGAGCAGGTTTTTATTAAACCATCTTAACCTTTAAGTTTCACTTATATAAATGATTTATGCAAATAAAAATATTCTTTCTTCAAAAAAATAAGTGGAATTAATTCAACAAAAATAAAAAAATGACGATTAAAATCAGCGATTAACATTTTTAAAATTCATATTGAGCGATTGTCTTTTTCGATTTTTTCGTCAGGCATTTATTTTGTTCAAAGAAAGTTTATTGAAACAAATTTTTTAAACAAAAAAAAATTATATGAGATTGAATGAAAAAAAAACGCTGCTTAGATTGTGTATTCCGGTAGTTGCAGGTTGCTTTATTTTGTTTGCAGCGTCGTGCAGTAAGAGCAATAATAATACCCGGGGAGGCGGATCTGTTGATACTGGTTCGGCAATGCTTGCAGTGGTAAACGCGTCACCAACTTCAGCAATGTATAACGTTTATTCCGGCTCCACGATTCTTACTCCTGCTCAAATCGGATTTGGTTCTGCAACAGGTGTTGCGGGTGGTGATCCTTATGTTTCAGTAGTTCCTGGCACTGATTCGATCAGGGTGACCTCTACCACGGGAAGTCCTTATGTTGTCGATGCGCCATTTAGTTTTACAAACGGTGCTGCTTATACGTTGTTTGTATATGATACTGCCGGCGCTTCAGGACAATTAAAAACTTTATTATTAAATGATCCTGCATCAAAACCAACTTCAGGCCAGGCGGAGATCAGGTTCATAAATTTGTCTCCGAACTCCGTTCCACTTTTTGTGAATTTTATTAACGGCACCGATACGATAAAAGAAACGAATTTGAGTTATGTGGGAACCGGATCAGTTACTGCAGATTCTTTATCTGATTTTACAACAGTTGCACCGGGAACTTATAGCGTAATAGTTTTAAATAATGAGGGAAGTGCTATTGCCAATGTAGCTTCGCAAACATTCAACGCAAATTCGGTTTATACTCTTTATGCTAAAGGTTATCAAAGTGGTTTAAATGGAACAGATAGTCTTTCAGTTGGTACTCTGCAAAATTATTAAGGCTTAAAGTTTTATTAATACGCAATTGTTTTTGTTAAAGAGTCTCACTATTAGTGAACTCTTTTTTAATTAGCCGAACCTGGTTCAACCCGAAATTTTATCTAAGGTTTTTTTCAGATCAATATTTTTTCCAAAAACTCCTTTAAAAAGATCACCGGTATTTTTTAGTCTTTCAAAAATTGAAGTGATGGTAAATTCTGAAGGCCGCAAACCTTTTTTTACTTCCTTCCATTCCAGCGGTGTGGAAACTGTTGCTCCGGCTCTTGGTCTTAAACTGTATGCGCATGCGAGTGTTTGCCCTCTTCTGTTTTGCAAATAGTCAAGATAGATTTTTTTGTTTCCTCTTTTTTGTAAATTTCTTTCAAGCGTAGTAAATGACGGAAGTTGTTCGCTTACCATAGTGCAAAGCAGGTGCGCGAAATCTTTTGTTTGATCATAAGAATATTTTTTCGCCATGGGTACATAAATGTGAAGTCCGGTTGCGCCCGATGTTTTGCAAAAGCTTTCTGCTACGCCTTTATCAAGTAATTCATTAAAAGCATTTGCTGTTTCTATAACCTGGTCGAAATTATTTTTTTCTGAAGGGTCAATATCTATGATCATATAATCAGGGTTGTCCAAAGATTTTATTGTTGAATTCCATGGATTCAATTCGATGCATCCTAAATTATTAAGATAAGCAAGCGTGGCTTTATCATTACAAATAATGTAATCAATATCTTTCTTCGCTGATTCAGAATAAATTTTTTTACTCTTTATCCATGTTGGTGCATCAACGCCAGCATCTTTATGAAAAAATCCCGGATCATTTATTCCGTTCGGATTTCTTTTTAATGACTCCGGTCTGTCTTGCAAATATGGCAAAATATAATCAGCG
The DNA here is from genome assembly GCA_035483315.1 of Puia sp. GTDB lineage: Bacteria > Bacteroidota > Bacteroidia > Chitinophagales > Chitinophagaceae > Puia. The sequence continues at coordinate 4,304 of DATHPY010000627.1, forward strand.
ATCTGCTGGTAATAATCAATCACCATTCCTTTTGTTATTTTTTCTTTTGGAAAATATATTTTTGAAACATTGCTTGTTTTTACTTTTATTTTTCCAAAGGCCAATTCGCTCTCTTTAGTTTTTTCGTTTTTTATTTTTTGGGAAGAAACAGTTTTTGTAATTAGTTGTTTAGTTTTTTTCTTTACCGGTTTTGTAGTTGCCATGATGACTTCATTTATATTTTTGTCTTCTCTTATTTGTAAAAAAATCGGATGACGCATTTTGTGATCGCTTGTCCACTCGGTGAATTTTATTTCGCAAACATATTTTGGTTGAACCCATGTTACTGGTGAGTTTGTTTTTACGCGCTCATCAAACGGCGATGTTTTTTTTATTAAGGGCTTTAATAAATTGTAAGTTTCTTTAAGTGTCTTTTCAGTAAATCCTGAACCAGTATGCCCCACATATTTGAATTTATCTCCGTCTTTAATTGCTAAAACCAATGCTCCGAAATATTTGCGCCCACCGGTGGGTTCTGTAAAACCAACAATGATGGCTTCCTGAGAATGGTGATGTTTTATTTTCAACCATTCGCTGCTTCTTTTTCCTTTGTAATAAGCGCTATCTGCTTTTTTCCCCATTATTCCTTCCAACTCTTTTTCCTGGGCAGCTTTAAAAAAGTTTATTCCTTTACCAACGATATGATCCGAATATTTGATAACATCAGTTTCTTTTAATATCTTTTTTAATAATTTTTTTCTTTCGATGAGTGGATGATCGCAAATATCTTTTGTATTGAAAGATAAAATATCGAAAACATAATAACACAATGGATATTCGGGATTTTCTCCATAATGCTGCAATTTTTGAAAATCGGATTTGCCACCTTCATTCAAGACAACAATTTCACCATCGAGAACAATTTTTTGTTTGATCTTTTTTAATTCTTCAAAAATTATTGGATAACTATTCTTAAAACTGATTCCGTTTCGTGAATAAAACTTTACATCGTTTGC
>DATHPY010000628.1:0-12774 GCA_035483315.1 Puia sp.
ACGTGCAGAAGTTGTAACAGCTACCGAAATAGTGTCGTTAAAACTGATGCAGGATAATGTTCCAATTGTTGGGTTAAATTTTGGAAAACTAAAAACAGTACTGCTTGCCTGTGTAGGAAGCACAGTATCCAAATAAGTAACCGCTGTTGCAGGCGATCCGCCGGAGCAAACGCATTGTGCCGAGCTGTTTAGAGGGATTGATATGGAGAAAAATAAAACTAACGCAAATAGCGAAGTGTAAATTTGTTTCATGGTACTGGATTTTATTTAATAGGAATGGTTTTCAAATATATACAGCCGCAACAACAATGCCAAAGCACTTCTACGCGATTAATATGAACGTAAAAACTCTCAGTTAATTTTGCACATTTATATTTAGGCTTTTGTTTCCCAAAATTGGCTTTTTTCTAAATTCGGTACAACATTTTAAAGCCTCAAAATGATTATTCCTCTTAACTTCGTAGGCTTGTGAAACCGTTTATATGCAACAATCTTTTATAAATATCAATGTGCATCTTGATGCAAATAAAGTTCCCGAACAAATAACGTGGAGTGCATCGGATACATCTGCCGATTCTTTTAAAAAAGCAAAAGCCATGATGCTTTCTTTTTGGGACGGCGCTGAAAAAAATGCATTACGTATTGATCTTTGGACAAAAGATATGATGGTTGATGAAATGGCCGATTTTTTTTATCAAACTCTAATGACGATGGCTGAATCTTACCATCGTGCTACAAAAAATGATGAAATGACAAACGATATGAAAAAATTTGCGAAAGATTTTTATCGCAAATTCAGTGAGCAGCAAATGAAACAAAACAAATTGTAATCTATAAAAATCTTTTTATGCCACTCGAACAATTGGTGATGGCTGATATGAAACCAGCCATGCTTACAAAAAATGAAAAAGCTTTACGCGGATTGCGTGCAATTAAAGCAGCGATCATTCTTGCAAAAACTGCAGAAGGCGCCGATGGCGAATTAAAAGAACAGGATGAAGTTAAATTGCTGCAGAAATTGATTAAGCAAAGAAAAGATTCATTAGAAATTTATCAGCAGCAAAACCGCGCCGACCTCGCACAAAAAGAGCAGGAAGAAATTGAGATAATTGAAAAATTTTTGCCGAAGCAATTAGATGCGGAAGAACTGAAATCCATTATATCGAAGATCATTGCCGAAGTCGGAGCAACATCACTGGCAGATATTGGCAAAGTGATGGGAGCTGCAACCAAACAGCTTTCCGGGCAGGCAGATGGAAAAACAATCAGCGCGGTTGCAAAAGAATTATTGTCGAAGTAGTTGATGGTTCATGGTTAATAGTTCATTGTAAAGCTACTCTGTATTCCTATTAACCATGAACTATCAACTATGAACTAAACTATAAACTCAAAACTGTCTTGATAGTAGACATTCTATTTTTAATTTTTCTTCTCGGCGCCATAATAAAAGGCTTGCGTCGCGGGTTGATTGTTGCTGTTTTTTCTTTACTCGCATTAATTATCGGGTTAGCTGCAGCCATTAAATTATCGGCAGTTGTTGCGATGCATTTAAAAGATAGCGGCGTGCGTGTATCTTCAAAATGGTTGCCCATTCTTTCATTCGTTATTGTTTTTTTAATAGTAGTATTCTTGGTGAGATGGTTTGAAAAATTATTGGAATCCATAATAAAATTTACACTGCTTACATGGGTTGATAAACTTGGCGGAGTGGTTTTATATGTGGTTGTTTATCTCGCTGTTTTTAGTGTAATATTATTTTATCTTACAAAAGCTCATGTTTTATCCGATGGTGTCATTGCTTCATCAAAAACATACAATTTTATCGAGCCTTATGGTCCATATATCATTAATAAAGTTGCCAATCTGTTTCCAGTTTTTAAAGATATGTTCGCACAACTTGAAGATTTTTTCGGAAGTGTTGCGCGTTGATTCTTCCTTAATGATTAATTAATCTCTTTTTATTACAGGGAATATTTTATCATTCAATCCGGCAGCTTAATGTCATTAACCATTGTTAATTGTTCATGTAAAGCCAATAATTGTTAAAATATCATTTTACAAACTGCTTATATTCTCATTAATAGAAAATAGTTATTGTAAATTGCAATTGAAACTATGCAGTTTCAAAACTAATTATGATTTTAAATTGTTTACTTTACAATTAATTTAGTGCAGGAGAATTATACAGCTAATGCAATATGAAATACAACAACAGGACAAGTTCAGGTTTATTGAAGTTGGCGAAGGTCAACCCTTAGTGCTTTTGCACGGGTTGTTCGGCACGTTGAGCAATTTCACTAACCTGGTAGAATACTTCAGCAATCATTATAAAATAGTGGTGCCGATGTTGCCGTTGTTTGATTTGGATTTATTGCATACAACTGTTGGCGGTTTAGAAAAATATGTTTATCGTTTTATTGAAAGCAGAAATTATAAAGGTATCCATTTATTAGGAAATTCTCTTGGCGGACATGTTGCTTTGGTGCACGTGCTGAGACATCCGGAAAGAATAAGATCAGTAACGCTCACCGGAAGTTCAGGTTTATTTGAAAGCGCCATGGGCGACTCATATCCTAAGCGCGGAAATTATGAGTATATCAAAAAGAAGGCAGAGCTAACTTTCTATGACCCCAACATAGCCACAAAAGAATTGGTTGATGAAGTGTATGAAATTGTCACCAACCGTTTGAAGGCTTTAAAAATAATTGCTCTTGCAAAAAGCGCTATCAGAAATAATCTTGGCGAAGAACTCAATCAAATCAAACAACCAACGTTATTGATCTGGGGAAACAATGATGCAATAACTCCACCATTCGTCGGCAGGGAGTTTCATCGTTTAATTCCTAACAGTGAATTGCATTTTATTGATAAGTGCGGGCACGCGCCAATGATGGAAGTTCCGGATGAATTTAATAAGATATTGCATAAGTTTCTTACAAAATTGAACGAGCCTGCAGCAATTGCATAAGCATTCTCGTCATTAATCAAAAATCCTGTACGTGCTGAATAAAGAAATTATATCAGATACTTTACCATCTCTAAATCCCGGTGATTCAGTTGCCCAGGCGCTGGACCTCATGTCTGATTTTCACGTTGCAGATTTACCGGTTGTTGCCGAAAATAAATTACTTGGATTAATTAATGAAGATGTTTTGCTGAACGCTACAGACGAACAGGAATTAATATCTCACATGGAAAATTCTTTTTCAAAAATTGTTGTTCACGCGAACACACATTTTTTTGAAGCTGTTCAACGCGTAAACGAATTTAATTTAACGGTTGTTCCCGTTGTTGAAGAAGATTCGGAATATTTAGGTGCGATATCAGTAGTTGATTTGTTTCGCCAGTTAAGCAGAACTGTTGGCGCAAACGAAACCGGAGGAATTATTGTGTTGGAAATGGATAAGGTAGATTTTTCTTTTTCAGAAATCAGCAAACTTGTTGAAACAAACGATGCGCAGATAACGCAACTGAACACTTATTCAGATAATGAGATAGGTAGCTTTTTTGTTACTATAAAAATAAACAAACTGGAAATTGCAGATATTGTTGCTACATTTCAGCGTTATGAGTATCGTATAAAATATTATTTCGGAGAAGAATTATATCAAAACGAATTGCGCAACAACTACGATCATCTCATGAATTACCTGAACATATAACCTCCATTTCTATTTACATTTAATAAATGTGCAAACCTTATAGACTTACTGCTATAATCATATCAATATTAAAATATTGTCCGGCATTAATTACAATGCTGTTTTTTTTTGACTCTTTCGCACAACCTTACGCCGGTAATTCTAAAATTACTTATACATCAACGTTAGATAGTAGCATTAAAGAAGAAAACCTTTCATTAATAAACGACAGCGTACCTTTTGTTATCGGAGAAATTTATATAACCGGCAACAAAAAAACAAAGTCGTATATCATCGGGCGGGAATTATCTTTTAAAAAAGGAGATACAGTCAACCTGCCCGGGTTAGTGAAAGCTTTTCGCAAGTGTCATGATAATCTTATCAACACGCTTTTATTTAATGATGTGGTGATTTATTTAAAAGGATTCAGAGGTTATATTGCCGATGTGGAGATTGATGTAAAAGAACGCTGGTATATTTTTCCTGTTCCATATTTTGTGCCCATTGACAGAAACTTCGCAGCCTGGGGCGAAAGAAATTACAGTTTTAGCCGTGTAAATTATGGAATTAAATACACACATTTTAATTTTACGGGAAGAAATGATAACCTGATGGCGTGGCTTATCACTGGCTATTCTCAGCAGGTGGAACTTGCTTACACAAACCCTTATATTGATAAGAACTTAAAACATGGTTTTGGCTTCAGCGCTATTTATGCCGCGATGAAACAATTAGATGCGGCAACAATTAATAACGAACAGTACTTTGTTAACTCCGACACAGTTTCATATTCGGGAAAATATTTGAGCAAGGAATTTTCTTTTTCGCTTCGTTATTATTATCGTCCGGCGTTAAAAGTCAGGCATTTTTTCAGAATTAATTATAACAATATTTCCATTGATAGCGCGGTAACTGTTTTCAATCCTTATTATTTCAACAACAATAAAAGATCGTTTTCATTTCCCGAATTTATTTACGCTTTAAATTATACCGACGTTGATTACGTCGCTTATCCACTTAAAGGCGTGATGTTTGAAACAGGATTATTAAAAAGAGGAATTAATTCCAACATGAACATGACGCAATTTTATTTTAAAAGCACTGAAAGTTGGAACATAGCCTGGAAAACTTTTTTTGTTACGCAGAACCAGGCGATGGTTAAGCTGCCATTGGATCAACCTTTTTTTAATCAGCAATATTTAGGTTATGGAGATCTGTATTTACGCGGACTCGACAGGTACGTTGTAGATGGCGTCGCCGGAACAATGTTTCGAAATTCTTTACTGAGAGAATTATTTAATTTCAGAGTTCCTTTTTTACGCTCAGTCCCATCACACGCATTTGTTCCAATTAGAATTTATGCATGTTTATTTTCTGACTTTGGTTATGTGTATAATAAAAATTTTACAGAAAATTCTTTAGTGAACCGTTCGCTTTATACCGCCGGCTTTGGTTTGGACGTAGTGACTTTTTATGACCTTGTGCTGAGACTTGATTACAGTTTTAATCAATTAGGTCAAAACGGGCTATTTTTACACATCAGAAATGATTTTTGAGAAATTGAAAAATATGATTTGAAAATTTGAAGATTTGAAAATGATTCGCTCATTTTCAAATTACCACATTTTCAAATTTTCAAATTAGAACATAATGAAAGCAGCCATATACAGCCGCATAATTGATTCAGAATTACAAAACGGGATTCAGCAATTATTTCATGAATTAATAAAACAAAAAATTGAACCGGTAGTGCATCATGCATTTCTTGAAAAGATCGGTTCTTCCATTTCAATACCCGGCGATGTTGCTGTGTTTCATAATTCGAAAGATCTGGATGAATCAATTGATTTTCTCATTAGTCTTGGTGGAGACGGAACTTTGCTCGATACTGTTTCGCTGGTGCAGGATAAAAATATTCCTGTACTCGGAATTAATTTCGGACGGCTCGGTTTTTTAGCAAGTATTGGTAAAGAAGAAATGGTCACTGCTGTTAACTCCCTTGCCAACCGAACATTTGTTATTGATAAAAGATCGCTGGTTCATCTGGATGCCAACAAACCTCTTTTTGGAAAAGTTCCTTATGGACTGAATGAATTTGCAATTCACAAAACCGATACTTCGCCCATGATAAAAATTCACACTTATCTTAACGGCGAATTTTTGAATACATATTGGGCAGATGGATTGATTGTGTCCACACCAACAGGCTCCACAGGTTATTCGTTGAGTTGTGGAGGTCCGGTTGTTTTTCCGGATTCATCGAGTTTTGTAATAACGCCGGTTGCGCCGCACAATCTTAATATCCGGCCAATTGTTGTTCCCGATGAAAATATAATTTCTTTTGAGGTTGAAGGTAGAGCCGATAATTATATCTGCGCGCTCGATTCGCGAAAAGAAATTGTGGATAAAACGGTTCAATTGGCAGTTCGCCGCGAATCATTTACGCTTAGTCTTGTTCGGTTAAACGAAAATAATTTCCTGCAAACACTCCGAAATAAGCTTTCCTGGGGTCTTGATACCAGAAATTAACAATCAAAACAAAAGAAAATTACGTTAGTTACGTTAACCAACAACCATTTATAAGGGAAAGCATGAAGAAATTATTTTTAGCATCAACAATATTATTGTTTGGCTTTATTCCGGTTTTTGCGCAATACACAACAATTGATCAAAGTACAGTGCAAACAGGTGAAATTGGTTTTTCTGCCGGAGCGGCTCATTACTTTGGCGATCTCAATCCAAAACTCAGGTTAAACAGACCTAAACCGGCGTTGGGAGTTTTTGTAAGAAAACAATTTGGCAGCTATGTGGCAATAAGAATAAATGCGCATTTTGCGCAACTCGGATATTCGGATATCTACAATAGTTACAACCAATTCATGCATGAAAGAAATCTCAGTTTCAATACCAACATTTGGGAAATAACAGCGCAAGGCGATTTTAATTTTTTCAGATATATTCCCGGAGATGTTGATCATTCTTTCACACCTTATCTTACTGTCGGAGTTGGTACTTTTAATTATAACCCATACGCATACTACCAGGGACAAAAAATTTATCTGCGTCCACTTGGCACGGAAGGTCAGGGTTCGGCAGAATATCCAAATAGAAAACCTTACGGAGATTTTGCGGTATGTTTTCCAATTGGCGTTGGAATTAAATACAGTATTAATCCACGAATGAATTTTGGTTTTGAAATTGTTTATCGGATCACGACCACAGACTATATTGATGATGTAAGCAAAACGTATGCAGGTCCAGCCGCCTTTCCAAATTTACCCAACGGACAACCTTCGCTTGCCGAAATAATGCAGGATCGTTCCTATGTTTATGGAACTCCCATTGGCATTGCAGGTCGCCAGCGTGGTTATGAAAATCAAAGAGACAGTTATGTACTTGCCGAAGTAATGCTTTCTTTCAACCTTACTTCTTATAGATGTCCAACTCCAAGAACATCAGAATAGTTTATTTTATTTAAGATTTTCTGATTGTGAATTTTTTTTGCTGAAAAAAAATCGTCAGTGATTCAATCTCAAAATCAGCAATAATAAAATTGCCCGGTAACTCATCTTCCTTGCTGCATAAATCACTACCTTCGTGCCCTTGAAAAAAAGCCCTGATGGAGTCTTTGAAAGATAAAATAGATATTAACAAGCTGCCCGGTCATATTGCGGTGATAATGGATGGAAATGGCAGATGGGCGCAGGAAAAGGGCCAGGATCGTTTATATGGTCATTTTCACGGCGTTGAAAGTGTTCGTGATATTGTGGAAGGATGCGCAGAATTAGGAGTGAAATATCTAACGCTCTATGCTTTTTCAACTGAAAATTGGGACAGACCGGGCGATGAAGTAAAAGGATTAATGGAACTGCTTGTGGAAACAATTAAGAAAGAAATACCGACGCTCAATAAAAATAATATCAGGCTGCATGTAATTGGCGATATGAATTTAATGCCTGACTATGCAAACAAAGAATTAAATGAAGCTTTGGCTGAAACAAAAAATAATAGTGGTCTAAACCTGATTATGGCATTAAGTTACAGCAGCAGGTGGGAATTAGCCGAAGCTGCAAAAAAAATTGCAATGGAGGTTAAAGAAGGAAAAATGAATCCCGATTTAATTAACCAGGATTTATTGCAAAGATATTTATGCACTGCTTCTTTTCCGGATCCCGAATTGATGATACGCACAAGCGGGGAATATCGCATAAGTAATTTCCTGCTCTATCAGTTGGCTTATACGGAATTGTATTTTACCAATGTGCTTTGGCCGGATTTCAGAAGAGAAAATTTGTATGAAGCCATACTTAATTTTCAGCAACGCGAAAGACGATTTGGAAAGACGAGCCATCAAATAAAACACCAACCTTCAACAAATTCTAAAGTTGTATGAATTTGTTAACTGCACGCATATTCGTTTTTTTAACAAAGACTTTTATATAAATCCCTTTAATTTGCCGCTCAAAAACCTGGACTGGATGCTAAGAAGATTACCGATTTGTGTTTTTTTACTGATTTGCTGTTTACTGTTTGTTACAACTGCTGTGGAAGCCCAGGTTACTGACACTACTCGTCCTGTATCAGTTGACCCGGAATTAATGGCGTTGGCAAATTCAAAAACGTCAAAGGAATACGTTATTGGCGGAATTAAAGTTGTTGGAACAAAATATCTTGATGAATCATTATTAGTTTCTATTTCCGGATTAACTATTGGGGATAAAATCCAAATTCCGGGAGGTGATAATTTCAGCAAAGCCATTAATAATTTGTGGAAGCAGCATCTGTTTGCAAACGTTCAGATATTTTTTACAAAATTAGAAGGCAATACAATCTATCTTGAAATTGATGTAACAGAAAGACCGCGTTTATCTTCTTTCAACTTTAAAAATATTGGTAAATCCGAAGCAGATGATCTGAATACAAAAACAGGACTTATCAAAGGTCGTGTCGTCACAGAAGACATGAAGCGTTCTGCAATCGAAGCTATTGAAAAATATTATGCAGATAAAGGTTTTCAAAATGCACAGGTAAGAATAACAGAAACCCGTGAACGTTCTTCTCAAAACTCAGAAATTCTTACTTTCAATATTCAAAAAGGAGAGAAGATACGTATTGAACAAATCAATATTTTCAATAACCAGGTAGTCAGTGAAGCAACGCTGAAAAAAGAATTAAAAGATACAAAAGAATTGTCGCGTATCACATTATACCCTCCGGAAAATAAAGGAGTTTATGGAGTTAAAAAGCAAATAACTTTAAAGGAATATATTCACGACTGGGGATTTTTATCTTTCACTGCAACCAAAGAATTTTTGGATCCATATTTCAGATTTAAATTATTCAGTTCAGCAAAATTTAATGAACAGAAATATACTGCAGATAAAGAGAGAATTGTTGAATATTATAATTCATTAGGCTACCGCGATGCAGCCATTGCGGCAGACACACATTTTATTAGCAAGCAAGGTAAAATGAACATCAATATTAAAGTTGATGAAGGTCAGAAATATTATTTCGGAAATATTACCTGGAAAGGAAACACAAAATATTCGGATTCTATTTTGACTGCATTGCTCGGCATACACAAAGGAGATGTTTATGATTTAGATGTGCTGAACAAAAGATTGGGAAAACAGGTATCCGCCGAGGGCGGTGGTAATGATATTTTTAGTTTGTACACAGATGATGGGTATCTCTTTTTCCAGGTTGATCCGATAGAAGTAGCCGTATATAACGATACAATTGATTTTGAAATCAGAATGCGCGAAGGCGGTCAGGCAACAATTAAAAATATAACCATAACCGGCAACGATAAAACTAAAGAGTATGTTATCCGCCGGGAGTTGCGTACAATACCAGGAGATAAATTCAGCCGCGAACTTGTTGTTCGCTCAGTTCGCGAAATAGGCGCGCTCGGTTTTTTTAACCAAGAAAAAGTTCTTCCCAATATTGTTCCCAACCAAGAAGATGGAACTGTAGATATTAACTGGGCTGTTGAAGAAAAATCATCCGACCAGTTGGAACTTTCTGCAGGATGGGGTGGTGGAATTGGGTTAACCGGAACACTTGGCGTTTCTTTTAATAACTTTTCTGTAAAACATATTTTCAGCAAAGAAGCCTGGGATCCTTTGCCAACGGGCGATGGACAAAAACTTAGCTTGCGCGTGCAATCCAATGGTAAAGCATACCAATCATACAACGCATCATTTACTGAACCCTGGTTTGGTGGCAAAAAAAGAAATTCTTTTTCGGTAAGTTTATATAGAAGCATATTCAGAACAGGCGGTTATAATTACAGAAGCAACACGTATGCCTTCAGCGATTCAAATTCTTTAAAAAACTTTGGCGTTACTGTTGCCTTTGGTAAACAGTTAAAATGGCCGGATGATTATTTTACGCTAACATATTCTTTCAATTACGTGCAATATGATTTGCATAATTATTCATTATTTACACCGGCATTCAGAAATGGATATTCAACCAACCTGAGTTTTAAAGTTGCTTTAAGCCGCTACTCTTTAAATAATCCGCTTTTCCCAACTGGCGGTTCAAATTTATTACTGAGTGTTCAGTTCACGCCGCCGTATACTTCATTCAACCCAAATATTACAGCAACTCAGAGTTACGAGTTGCCGGAATATCACAAATGGCGATTTACAGACGAATGGTATATTCCGATTGGCAAACCAATGGGAGCAGATAAAAACCGTGTTTTTGTTTTGAAGGCTTCCGTGAAATATGGATTTATGGGAAGATATACCAGCAAGCTCGATTTTTCTCCGTTTGAACGCTTTCAACTCGGCGATGCAGGTTTGACAAATAACTTTGGATTATTAGGATATGATATTATTTCTCAAAGAGGATACCCGGTTTACCAAAATTCTGATCCAAAAGTAAATCCGGAAAATCAGACCACTTCTGAATTCTTCACCATTTTCAATAAATATACACTCGAGTTAAGATATCCGTTAAGCACAAGTTCAGCAAGCACAATTTATGGTGAAACTTTTTTCGAAGCGGCTAACGGCTGGTATAATTATACAGATTACAATCCATTTCGTTTGCGCAGAAGTGTGGGCGCCGGATTGCGCTTTTTCTTACCCATGTTTGGATTGCTTGGCTTTGATTACGGAGTAGGGCTTGATAGAATTCAAAATGGTTCTTTAAAAAATGCATCCCGCTTTACCTTTATGTTGGGGTACGAACCGGAATAATTGCTAAATTTCAATCTCCAAACAGACTTAAATAATAGTTTATGAAAAAAATATTTTTAATCGCCATAGCCAGTTTATTTGGTATTGCCGGTGTAAAAGCTCAGCGATATGCAATTGTTGATACCAAATATATTCTTAATAAAATGCCCGAATACCAGGATGCACAAAAAAAACTTGACCAAATAAGCGAACAATGGCAAAAAGAAATTGACGACAAGCAGACTACCTTAAATAAAATGTATAAAGATTATGAAGCTGAACAGGTAATGCTGAGTGAAGAATTAAAAAAGAAAAGGGAAGATGAATTGTTTAACCGTGAAAAAGAAGTGCGCGACCTGCAAAGAAAACGTTTTGGTTTTGAAGGCGACCTGTTTAAAAAAAGAGAAGAATTAGTTAAACCCGTACAGGACAAGGTGTACAATGCCATTCAAAAAATCGCTTCTAACAGATTATATGATTTTATTTTGGATAAAAGTGAAGGAATTACCGTTATCTTTGCCGACCCAAAACTAGACAAAAGTGATGACGTGCTTAAAGAATTGGGCATTAAATAAATTTATTCTTACCTGATCAATTATTAATATAAACGAAAAACAACAAAACAAAAATGAAAAAGATTGTTTCAGTTATAGCTGTTGCTTTCGTAGCGATACTGGCAACAGACCAGGTTAACGCACAAACGAAAATCGGCTATGTAAACTTGGGCGAATTAATCAGCGTAATGCCTGAATCTAAAAAAGCAGACACTGCATTTAATGATTTTAGAAATAGCCTGCAGCAGCAATTGTTAGAATATCAAAATGAATATTACGAAGCGGATAGTATTTTGAAATCAAGAGATACCGTTAAATTCACTAAACCTCAACTGGAAGTGAAAAAAAGAAATTTACTTGATTTGCAAATAAAACTGCAGGGATTTAATGAACAGGCACAACAGCAAATGCAACAAAAGCAACAGGATTTACTTGCTCCTATTCAAAAGAAAGCCGTAGATGCAGTTCAAACAGTTGCAAAGGAAAACGGGTATACATATATATTAAGCAAAGAAGTTTTATATGCATCTCCTGCAGCTGATGATATAACTCCGTTAGTTAAGAAAAAGCTGGGAGTAAAATAATTTATTAGCTATTATATTTTTAACGTCGGGTAAAGCGCCCGGCGTTTTTTATTTTTGTATTATGCCTTCAGCAAAACCAATCGGCGTTTTTGATTCGGGTTATGGCGGTCTTACCATTTTAAAAGACCTGGAAAATAAATTGCCCGGATACGATTTTATTTATTTGGGAGATAATGCAAGAGCGCCTTATGGCACGCGTTCCTTCGAAAGCGTATATAGATACACGTTAGAATGCGTGAAATGGTTTTTTAATAACGGGTGCCCGCTTATAGTGTTGGCTTGTAATACAGCTTCTGCAAAGGCGTTGAGAACAATTCAGCAAAATGATTTGCCGAAAATGAATCCGCAGAATCGTGTTTTAGGTGTTATTCGCCCAACAACAGAAGTGATCGGAAATTTTACAAAAACAAATAACATTGGCATTTTAGCAACCAACGGAACGGTTCAATCCAATTCTTATAAAATAGAAATTGAAAAATTTTTCCCCGATCTGAATGTTTTTCAACAAGCTTGCCCAATGTGGGTTCCGTTGATTGAAAACAATGAACATAATAACGCTGGCGCAGATTATTTTGTGAAAGAAGGGATTGATAAATTAATGTCTCAGTCCAAAGATATTGATACCATTTTACTTGGATGCACACATTATCCTTTGCTAATTAATAAAATCAGGCAGTATGTTTCGCCGGAAGTGCAGATAGTTTCGCAGGTAAAGATTGTTGCAGATAGTCTCGCCGATTATTTGAAAAGGCATCCGGAAATTGATGAACGTTGCAGCAAAAACGGTGAAATTGTTTTTTAT
>DATHPY010000629.1:0-2318 GCA_035483315.1 Puia sp.
TTCCCGGAACACGCAAGCCTTATGGATTTAAAGTACAGGGAATAAATGGAACAGTTTGTACGGTTGTAAATCCTTCACAGGAAATTGTAGAAATGGATTTGCCAGTTGAGAATTTTTCAAACAGTAAAATCATTTACGCAGATGGCGGATATTCTCCTCAGTTATCCGGGAAAAAAGTAACTCTCGGTGCGGAGCAATTGGTTGTAATTGGTTTTGATGAATATGCAGATGCAAAATGTAATTTGGGAATTGATGGAACAATTAATATTCCAGTTTCGATAGAAAAAATAAATGCAGATTTTAAGGAAACCGGAATGAATAAAATTGAAGCAACCATAAAAGGAGTTGCGGGGAAAGATATAAGAATATTTATGCAGCAATTTGGAGATGATGGATTAGCAAAACGTTCCTGGGGTGGTGCACCTCCCAATGGAAAAAAGATGAATGAATTTTTAAAAATAGAAGTTACGCAGGATAATAAAATCATTCCGATGCACATTGAATACGATAAAATGATATGGTGCGGATTATCATGGGGCGCTGCGGAAATTAACCACAAAGATTTTGATGAAAACAAATTATTAACAATCCGGTGCACCTCAACTGAAACTTATAAATTAAAATTGCATGGCGAAGTATATGCAACAGGATACAAATAAATTTCTCAACTTTATACTTGCATTGACCTGCCCGATATTCAATTTAGTAAAATGAAAAAAATCATCTCAACTGTAATATTGATTTTTACAATTGCCTGCGCTCATGCTCAAAATAAGGATATAGAAACAATAAAGAAAATTGAACAAACACGCATCAACGCTCTTATTACAAAAGACACTGCTGCATTGAATAAAATTTATGCTGATGATGTTATTTTCATAAATACTTTGGGAGAAACGCTTGACAAAAAAAGGGTTTTAAGTTTAATAGTTGAACCCGACAGAAAATATACTACAGCTGCAATTGATTCTTTCACCAGCGTACGTATTATCGGCTCTACTGCAGTGTTGATGACAAAAACTACTTTAATAAGAACGCTTCATAATGTAGTCTCTATATTGCACAACAGTCAGATGGCTATTTACGAAAAAAGAAAAAGCAAGTGGTTGCTTGTTGCGCTGCATACCACTTTGCTTAATGCGAAATGAGGTTTGCCTCCTGACATTTATTTTTTTTATACCATTATACTTGTCTTACAATTTTATTGATAATTGTAATTTTCCGCCAAAACCCAGTTCAACGATTTTCTGTAATGTAGAAATCCGGACATCTTTTATATTATTCTCAATTCTTGAAATGTATGCTTTGTTTGTTCCGCATTTGTCTGCAAGTTGTTCTTGTGTCAGTCCTTGTTCAAGCCGGGCGTCGTGAATTAAAGCGCCAAGTTTAAACGCCTCAAATCCTTTTTCCAATTTATCACGCTTTGGAGTACCAACCTTTCCATAGTGTTTGTCCTTAAATTGGGAAAGTGTTTTAATATTTTTATTTGTTTTCATAATATTCATTTTTAATTTTTATCGTCTTCACAATTTCTTGTTTCGGTGTTTTTTGTGTTTTCTTTTGAAAGCCATTTGCGAGTACAACTAAACTACCCTTGTCAAAAAAGCAAAATATTCTAAAAATACCGTTTCCGCTCTGAACCCTGATTTCAAAAAGTTTGTCTGTTACTTCTAAGTGTTTGAGATACGTTTCAGGAACTTTGTCAATGAGTTCGATCAAATCGAAAGTCTTTGTAAAAAATAATCGTTCTTATTTTTTTATTTTCTGCCAGGATCAAAGGTTTCAAAAGTTGTCTAACTATACAACTTCTTATTTCAAATGCAATGGGTTATTGCTTCTTTATATGAAAATTTTTCGAGCGGCTCTTAATTATACCTCATTTTCATATTTGCAAATTTGTTTTCGGTAAATTTGCAGCTAAATTTTTCTCTTGCGTTATTTAAAATCTCTCAATAAATATTTGTGGAAATATCGCTGGCGTTTTTTGCTGGGTATTTTATTTATCGTTCTCTCTAACTATTTCCGCATACTCGCGCCGCAGGTGACAGGTTATGTAGTTAATCTTGCAGAAAAACAAAATTCAATTGACAACAATAAAATTCAAACCGCTGCAGATTCTAAAAAGTTGCGGCAGACTGAAAAAAACGACAGCGCCAATTATGATATTCTTGTAAAAAAATTTATCAGAAGAATTAATGAAGCCAAACCAACTTTCGGGAAAAAAATTCTCGTATGCGGAATTACATTATTAATTCTTGCTTTGATCAGTGGCTTTTTTACTTTCCTGATGCGGCAAACCATTATTGTGATGAGCAGGC
>DATHPY010000630.1:0-4066 GCA_035483315.1 Puia sp.
GGATGTTATCTAATTCAACATTGAATTCCGGAACAAACGATTTCTTTTTTCCGCTTATAGTTCGTGGAATTGGAATGAGTATTTTATTTGTTCCGCTTACAACACTTGCGTTGCAGGATCTGAAAGGTCCGGATATTGGACAAGGAACCGGTTTGAATAATATGATGCGGCAACTCGGCGGATCGTTTGGTATTGCGATCATCACTACATTAATTCATATTAAATCAGGCGTAGTAAGAAATGCTTTGGTTGAAAATGTAAATCCGTACAATCCTGCTTATGTAGAAAGTAACCAGGCAATGGTGCAGAATTTTTTAAGCAAAGGGTTTAATTCTATAACAGCCCAGCAAATGGCCAACCAGGCAATGGAAGGAAGAATAGTAAGACAAACGATGTTGCTTACCTACGATAATCTTTATTTGATCATTGGGGTGTTCACTTTATTCTGCGTGCCGATTATTTTCTTACAAAGATTTAAAAAGAAACCAATGGTAATGGCGGGTGGGCATTAAAAGCATTTTATTTGATGTCGCATTTTGCGACTTCAAGTTTTCCTAATTCAGACATGCTCTAAATGATGAAAGTCCCGAAAACTCGGGACTTTCAATTTTTTTTGTACGATACCAAACCAACATTTTCGTGGCCATCAATAGGTACAAATTTCAATTTTGTTTCTTAGGAACTTGGATTACGGGATTTTTGGATTTTAACGGTACAAGTTTGACTGATAATTTCGATTCGTTAGTTTTGGTTTTTCAGGATTCTAGATTTGTTTTTCTAAGGATTCCTGGGATTTGGTTTTAAGGATAATTGGATTTGAATCTATATTTATCATTCATCTTGACAATACAAACATACAAACCTCCGGATGGTGCTACAAGAGCACAATTGCTCTATTTATCAATTCATCATTTACTCAAAATTTGGTAAAACTACTATTTGAACGCTCGTATTATCTCGCTTCTTTTTGAAGGCAGTTAAAATAGCCCTATTTTAGTTTGACAAAAGTGATAATTTCAACACCTTACTATGCAGTTTGAAGACAAAATAATATTGATAACGGGCGGATCACGGGGCATTGGCAAAGCAATAGCAATAAGGCTTGCAAAAGAAGGAGCGCATACTGTTATTGTTGGAAAAACAATTGAAGCAAATCCAAAATTAGAAGGAACCATTTATACTGCAGCTGAGGAAATCGCTGAAGCTGGTCCGGGAAAAGTGCTTCCGTTGCAGGCGGATATCCGCTCTGAAGACGATATTAAACGCGTTGTAGAAACCACTATAAATACTTTTGGAAGAATAGATGTTTTGGTGAATAATGCGAGCGCCATTAACCTGATGCCAGTTGAGCAAACAGAAATTAAACGATTTGATCTGATGCACAATATCAATGTGCGCGGAACTTTTTTAGTGAGCAAGGCATGTATTCCTTTTTTGAAGAAAGCAAATAACCCGCATATTTTAAATCTTTCTCCGCCACTTAATTTAGATGCGAGTTGGTTTGGTAATCATCTTGCTTATACGATGAGTAAATATGGAATGAGCATGATCGTGCTGGGACTTGCAGAAGAATTAAAAAAATTCCGCATTGCCGCAAATGCTTTGTGGCCAAAAACCATAATTGCTACAGCTGCCGTTAAAAATTTATTGGGCGGAGATTTTTTAATGCAACGAAGCCGCACTGTTGACATAGTTGCAGATGCTGCATTTTATATTTTGAAAAGACCATCTTTCGAATGCACCGGAAATTTTTTTATTGATGAAAATGTTTTGCGCAATGAAGGCGTTACTGACTTTTTAAAATATGCCGTTAATCCTGAACAAAAATTGATGCCGGATCTTTTTGTATAATTATCTTCTTTACAAATAAAAAAACCTCTGCCAATAACAGAGGTTTTATTTTTTTATGCAGAAACCGTTTATGATTTTCCTGCGATCATTAAAGCTCCTGCTGCAAGTCCCGTATCTTTTACGAGATTAATAAGCGGAAGACTCACCGCACCGCTGCCTTCGTAATTTATTAATGCAGGTAAGTGAACAGTGAAAACAATAATGATCAGGAATAAAGCGAGTAATATTCCGGCCCAACGAACGTACTTGCCGGTTAAGAATGAAATTGCCGCGGCAATTAATGCAGCCCCTGTCAGATAAACCCAGAAAATGCCTCCGGGAATAAAAGACGGAACTGTATTTTGAAAACCTGTGCCGTGTAAAAAGTGATTGACACCAAAAAAACCTATAACCAAGGCATATAAAATGGTGCCGATTCTGGAGATGGTTGAGTTGCTCATATGACAATCGTTTAGTTACTCCTAATTTAATTTTTTTTGAACTGTTTTCAAAAATTAATTCTGATAAGAAGAAAAACGATTGACAAGAATTCAGTTAATGCAGAATGATTTTATTCTAAATTCTTTTCAGGCCGCATCTGCGGAAAGAAGAGCACATCCTGTATGGAAGATTGATTTGTCAGCAACATGCATAAACGATCTATTCCAATGCCGATGCCGGATGTAGGCGGCATTCCATATTCCAGCGCGCGCAAAAAGTCATAATCAATAAACATCGCTTCATCATCGCCGCGCTCCATAAGTTTTACCTGCTCTTCAAATCTTTCGCGCTGATCTATTGGATCATTTAACTCACTATAAGCGTTTGCAATTTCTTTTCCGTTAATGATCAATTCAAAGCGCTCAACCAATCCGGGTTTGCTACGATGTTTTTTTGTAAGCGGACTCATCTCTACAGGATAGTCAATAATAAATGTTGGCTGAATAAAATGATGCTCGCATTTTTCACCAAAGATCACATCGATCAACTTCCCTTTCCCCATTGACTTTTCTATATGAATATTCAATTTCGCACAAACATCTTTTAATCCGTCTTCATTCATATCACTAACGTCAATGCCTGTGTGTTCTTTAATAGCATCGTATATACTTATGCGTTTGTATGGCGTTTTGAAATCAATTTCTTTTTCCCCGACAGTTGCTTTTGTATTTTGATTGATAGCGATCGCAGCTTTTTCTAAAAGTTGCTCGGTTATTTCCATCATCCATAAATAATCTTTATAAGCAACATAAAATTCAAGAATAGTAAATTCAGGATTGTGTGTTCTGTCCATTCCTTCATTGCGGAAGTTGCGGCTGAATTCATACACCCAGTCAAAACCACCAACGATCAGTCTTTTTAAATACAATTCATTCGCGATGCGTAAATAAAAAGGAACGTCCAATGCATTGTGATGTGTGATAAAAGGTTTTGCCGCTGCGCCGCCGGGAATAGTTTGCAACACCGGAGTATCAACTTCCAATGCTCCGCGTTCATTTAAAAACTCACGGATTGAATTGATCATTTTTGTGCGGCTGATAAATGTTTCTTTCACCTGCGGGTTTACGATCAGATCTGCATATCGCTGGCGATAACGAAATTCAGGATCGGTAACCGCGTCAAAAGTTTCACCTTCTTTTTCTTTTACAACAGGTAACGGGCGTAGTGCTTTTGATAATAGTGTTAACTCACGTACATGAATAGATGTTTCTCCGGTTTTTGTAGTGAACACATATCCTTTTACACCGATGATATCGCCCATATCAAGCAAATGTTTCCAAACCTTGTCGTACAAAGTTTTGTCATCACCCGATGCGATCTCATCTCTTTTAACATAAAGCTGAATTTTTCCAGAGCTATCCTGCAAAACAGCAAACGATGCTTTGCCCATATCGCGGATACTCATTATTCTTCCTGCGAGACAAACATCTGCAAAATCAGCTTTATTTTCTTCGCCTTTATAATTTGATTTGATAAATGCGGCAGTAGCATTGACGGGGTATAACGGTGCCGGGTATGCGTTAATTCCTAATTGCTGAAGCTCAGCTAATTTTTCGCGGCGAATGTTTTCCTGTTCGGAGAGATGTTGACTCATATTCTATTTCTTCAAAAATTTTTGCAAAGTTAAGTTGTTGATCGATGGAACGCAGATTTTTTATGATGATTATGATTGATTCATTCTAATCATAACCCATCTTAACTCATCAGCGTTCTTTCTTCGCGGTTAAGATTTCTT
>DATHPY010000631.1:0-4700 GCA_035483315.1 Puia sp.
ATAGAAAATTATAAACAGGAAATCGCTTCAATAGTTCCCAATGGCGCAGAATCTTTGGAAGCATATCGCATAAAATTTCTCGGCACAAAAGGCATCATGAAAAATTTATTTTCAGAAATGAAAAATGTGCCAAATGAAAAGAAAAAAGAATTCGGACAAATATTGAATGAGTTCAAGCAATTCGCAGAATCAAAATATGAAGAGTGGAAGCAGTCGACAGCAAACGACCAACAACCAACCACCAACGATATTGATCTCACACTTCCCGGAGATGCATTACCGATTGGAACGCGGCATCCGATAAGTTTAGTAAGGAGTGAGATCATTCACATTTTCGGACGGCTTGGATTTTCTGTTGCCGAAGGACCTGAAATTGAAGACGACTGGCATAATTTCACCGCGCTTAATCTTCCCGAAAATCATCCGGCGCGAGACATGCAGGATACATTTTATATTCATCAAAATCCTGATTGGCTTTTGCGCACGCATACCAGCAGTGTACAGGCGCGCATGATGGAAAAACAAAAACCACCGATAAGAATAATTTGTCCGGGGCGTGTTTATAGAAATGAAACCATTAGCGCGCGGGCGCATTGTTTCTTTCATCAAACCGAAGGATTGTATGTTGATGAAAATGTTTCATTCGCCGACCTTAAGCAAACGCTTTATTTTTTTGTACAGGAAATGTTTGGCGCTGATGTAAAAATTCGTTTTCGCCCTTCCTATTTTCCATTCACCGAGCCAAGCGCCGAGATGGATATCAATTGCCGTATTTGCGGCGGTGTTGGTTGCAATGTTTGCAAACATACAGGCTGGGTGGAAATTCTCGGCAGCGGAATGGTGCATCCAAAAATGCTTGAGAATTTTGGTATTGACAGTAACAAATACACCGGCTTCGCATTCGGCATGGGAATAGAAAGAATTTGCCAGCTTAAATACCGCGTTAATGATCTGCGTTTGTATTCGCAAAATGATGTGCGTTTTTTGAGACAGTTTACGGGAGCAGTGTGATATCTGTTAATATAAATTAGAAGTGAAAAGAAGAAATACTAAAAATAAGATCACACGTATTCGCAGAAAAAAGAAATTGAATAAACGTAATGGAGTTGATACATTAAAATATTGTGGAGTTATAACTTTAAAAGAAGATTCATTGGCTATTCAAAAACACCTGCGCGATGAATGGGAAAGAGATTTTTCTTTCTTTCAAAATCGTTGACCATCTTTTTACTATCACTAATCAAAATTTTATTTTGCCTCAAAAAATTTGTATTTGCGGAGCAGGAACAATGGGCACCGGCATTGCGCAGGTTGCAGCGCAAAGCGGCTTCAACACCATATTGTATGATTTGAATGAAGAATATCTTTCAAAAGCAAAATTGAAAATTGAAAAAGATCTGCAAAGCCTGGTTGAGAAGAACAAGATAAATTCTGCAGAAAAAGAAACAATATTGAACCAGATTTCTTTCACCAATAATATTAATGATTGCGTTGCGGATATCATCATCGAGGCCATTCTTGAAAAGACAGAAGCAAAAACCAAACTCTTTGATCAATTATCAAAACTAAATCCTGCTGAAACAATTTTGGCGACAAACACTTCTTCTTTATCGGTAACTGAAATTGCCAAAACAATTACTCATCCCCAAAGATTTATCGGCATGCATTTTTTCAATCCTGCGCCAATTATGAAACTCGTTGAAGTAGTAAACACAAATTTTACGAATAAGAATACAACACGAATTATTATTGAACTTGCAAAACAATTTGGCAAGACTCCGGTGCTTTGCAAAGATTCGCCCGGTTTTATTGTAAATCATGTTGCGCGTCCATATTATTTAGAAGCGTTAAAGTTGATTGAACAAGGCATCAGCGATTTTGAAACGATTGATCTGTTAATGGAAGCAAGCGGTTTTAGAATGGGACCGTTTCGTTTGATGGATTTAATTGGCAACGATGTTAATTATGCTGTAAGCTGCTCAGTATATGAAGCCATGAATAAACCCGAGCGTCTCAAACCTTCACCGATCCAGGAAGAACGAGTAAAGAAAAATGAACTCGGTAAAAAAACAGGAAAAGGATACTATATGTACGATGTACGATTTTAGATTTACGATTTCTAAAAAATTGCCGGATACTTGTTATTGTTACCAAACAAAAAAAACATTTTTACTTTTAATCAACGAAATTGCAATGCAACAAATCGTACATCGTAAATCTAAAATCGTACATTAAATGGTTTTGGTCACCGGCGGCACAGGTTTTCTCGGGGCATATATTATTAAAGAATTAGTGCAAAAGAATTATTCCGTTCGTGCAATTCGCCGCAGTAACACACTTCCCTTTTTTATTTCTCAGCATATTTTTGATAAAGTTGAATGGATTGATGGCGATATTCTTGATGTGATTACTTTAGAAAATGCTATGAATGGAGTTGATGCAGTAATTCATGCTGCAGCGAAAGTTTCCTTTGCTTCCGGTGAAAGAAATGAAATGTTTAAAACAAATATTGAAGGAACGGCCAATGTTGTGAATGCCGCACTTTCTCAAAATGTTAAAAAGTTTATTCACGTCAGTTCAGTTGCGGTGTTGGGAAGAAAAAAATATGAAGAACACATTAACGAAAGTAATCCGTGGAAAGAAAACACACTCACTACAAATTATGCGATCAGCAAATATCGCGCGGAAATGGAAGTGTGGCGTGCAATTGGCGAAGGATTAAATGCGGTAATCGTAAATCCGAGTACCATTATTGGTTATGGAGATTGGAACACATCAAGCTCTGCGATCTTTAAAAGTGTGTACAATGAATTTCCCTGGTACTCCAACGGCATTAACAGTTTTGTGGATGTGGAAGACGTTGCAAAGGCCATTGTTTTATTAATGGAAAGTGATATCAGTGGAGAGCGTTTTATTTTGGGTTGCGATAATTATTCGTTCCGAAAATTATTTGATTTGATCGCCGATGGCTTTAATAAAAAACGTCCAACGAGAGAAGCAACTCCGTTTTTAGGTGAGCTTGCATGGAGATTGGAAAAAGTGAAATCGTTTTTTTCCCGCAAGCCATCCATATTAACAAAAGAAACAGCAAGAGTCGCGCAATCCAGAACTTATTTCGAAAACGATAAAATAAAAAAATTTTTACCTGAATTTTCATTCACTCCGCTGGAACAAACAATTAGTAATGCGTGTAAAGCTTATGAGAGCTTTCACGCAAAGGCGCAACGGCGCTAAGGTTTAACCTTACAAGTTGCATTTGATCATAATGAATGTTACACATTGCTGAATAAAGTACAAAAAGTAGAAGAGTGCGACATAACGCTGTATCATAGTAGCAATGTCTCCGGGTACATAATAAAAAAACACCAATAAGTATGTTAAATGCCAATAATAATCATTACTGGCAAAGTAGTTGTTTACATACTTATGATCCGTTCTGAACGTTAATTATTGTGATCTTAAATAACATTCATGAAAAAGTTTTTTAGTCTTTCTATAAGTATTTTATTTTCTGTTTTGGTTTTTTCCCAGGATCAATATTTTTCTATCGGTGGGAAAATAATTGATGAAAAAACAAAACAGCCAATGCCGAATGCGTCTGTGTTTTGCCAAAACACAACTGTTGGCACAATTACCAATGCGGAAGGAAATTTTTCCCTGCGACTGAAAAACGGCGGTTACGATCTCGTGATCTCTTATACAGGCTACCAAACAAGATCAATGCGAATAAGCAACGGTAATGCTGAAAATGAAAATATGACTATTGAAATGCAGGAGCAGGATAAAAGTATGACAGAAGTTGTTGTTGCCGGCAGCGCCGAAGTTGCCGATGGATGGAATAAATACGGGCAATTTTTTATGGAGAATTTTATTGGTACCAGCCCGAACGCTTCTCAGTGTACTATTGAAAATAAAGACCTGTTGAAATTTTATTTCTATAAAAAAAGAAACAAGCTGAAAGTAAAAGCGCCAGACAATTTAGTTGTGGTAAATAATGCGCTCGGTTACAAAATAAAATATCAACTCGATTCTTTTGTCTATGATTATACTGCAAAGATCGGCAGTTACACCGGCTATCCGTTGTTTGAAGAAATGCAGGGAACGCCGGAACAACAAGACACCTGGAATAAAAATCGCTTTACAACTTATATCGGATCGAGATTACATTTTATGCGCAGTTGGTATGACAGCACATTACATGACGAAGGCTTCACACTTGAATTGCTCGACGCAAATAATAATCCTACGCAATTAGAAAATCCATATGACAGTCAATATTATTCTGTTGACAGCGGAGATGTTACTATTAATATCAAAGGGCGTTTGCGTGTTAATTATAATAACCATGTGCCCGACAGAAAATATTTAATTCAAAATAATTTTTCGCTCACTACGCCTGTGCAAATTTCTGCGCTTGATATTATTGATGGATTTACCATTGAGGAAAATGGATATTTCTATGAACAATCCGAAGTAACCAACATGGGTTATTGGGCTTGGAAAAAATTAGCCGAGGCATTGCCTTATGATTACAATCCTCAGTAAAAAATGCCCGATTTAATGATAAAACACAATTTTGGGTTTTAGATATGCACATTCGCCTTCTTTCTGAAAAAATATTTTACAACCCGTCAACCACGGCAAATTACCGGTAACGACGAACATTTTTTTTAGAGAGTTTGAAAAAAATTATAACATCA
>DATHPY010000632.1:0-3462 GCA_035483315.1 Puia sp.
TCCGGTGAAATTAGATACTTCCGGCAGCACATCCACATCAGAAATCAACTACACTTATGATGGCGAACGCGCAGCAATTAGCGTACAAAAAAGCGGCGCGGAAATTACAACTACATATATCATCAACACACGCACCGGAAAAATTTTATACCCACCATTAAAAAATACATTCGGGTATCAATGGACAAGAGATCAGCAGCACGCATATTTTACAATAAGAACCCAGCAAGATGTTGACAAACAATTACCATTAAAAACGTATTGGTGGAAAGTTGGCGACCCTGCTGAAAAAGCAGTGTTCATGGGCACTACAAGCGATGCGAAGAACAGCTATTACGTTTACGACAATCGTTACAGTGATGCAAGTTTTTATGGTGAAGGAGATTTTTATTCCAACAATTGTTACTTGCGGCCAACAGGCTCGCAGGATAAAGGCACGCTGATCTTTGAAAGCAAAAGGTCAACTGCATATCCCGATGCTATTGGCGACAAGTTGTACATTTTTACAAACGACGATGCTCCGAATTATAAACTTATGGTCGCCGATAAAAATAATGCTGACTATAAAAACTGGAAAACATTAATTCCGGAAAGCGAAACCGTGATGCAGGGTTACGTCGCTACAAAAAATAACATCATCATTCAAGATAAAAAAGATATTCAAAGCCGATTAACGTTGTATGATCTTAATGGACAAAAAATAAAACAAATTGAATTACCCGAAACAGGAAACGTTGCTGCAATAAATTATGATCGCGAAGAGGATTCGGTGTACATAACATTAAACACTTTTACATCAACATCAAAAACATTTGTTGCGTCGCCATCAGATTTTAAATGGCGTTTGTATTATCATCGCGAGTTGCCTGTTGACATGAGCAACATCATCGGGGAAATAAAATTTTATAAATCTAAGGACAGCACAAAAGTTCCCGTGTTCGTTGTGCATAGAAAAGATATAAAACTTGATGGCAATAATCCGGTTTTACTCACTGCTTACGGTGGTTTTCAAATTGGCATTGAACCTCGTTATTATGGTTTTTATGCGCCGCTCATCAACCGCGGAGTTGTAATTGTTGAACCCGGAATTCGCGGTGGAAATGAGTACGGCGAAAAATGGCATATCGGCGCGATGCTCTCTAACAAACAAAATTGTTTTGATGATTTTTATAGTTGCGCCGAATGGCTCGTGAGCGAAAAATATACAACGCCTTCAAAAATCGTTGCCATGGGTGGAAGTAATGGCGGATTGTTGATGGGTGCTGCCGCTACGCAACGTCCGGATCTTTTTAAAGCAATTGTTTGCGAAGTGCCATTGCTTGATATGCTCCGTTATCATAAATTTTTAATTGCGAGGTATTGGATCCCTGAATATGGTTCTGCCGATAACGACGCGGATTTTCGCTGGTTGCTTCGTTATTCTCCTTATCAAAATATTCGCAAAGGAATAAACATTCCGCCAATGCTCGTTACTGCCGGCGCTAATGATAGTCGCGTTGATCCGATGAATGCAAAAAAATTTGTAGCCGCAGTACAAAATAATCCCGGACAAACAAGCCCGATCGTTTTACACATGGATTATAATTCCGGTCACGGCAGCGGACAAAGCACAAAACAAATAATTGACAATTGGGATTTTGTTTTTGAATACATCGCGAATCAGTTGAGTTTGCAGTAGAGGTTGTCTGAACCAGGATTTTCGCGCGATTGTTGGCGTCCCCGCCAACGATATAAAAACAAAATGTCCATAAAGTTGTTGGCGGGGACGCCAACAACAGCCGCAAAAATAATTATCAGTTGCATAAGTAAAATCAGTCCAAAATCGTGGTTCAGACAAATTAATAAAAGTCATTCGCCAATACGAATAGCTTTTATTTTTTTGTACCGGTCGTATTGCTACTATTAAGCATTCTTGCGCCGCACTCTTGTGCATTTTGCAATTCTATTGGGCAACTGTCTGAATCACTGATTAAACGGATTAAATGATTTCAGGGAGTTTGCCGTCCGTGTAATCTGTGCAATCATTATAATCTGTGATTCCGACATCAAAAATTTCCTTCTTACATTTGCCGCAATGGGCTCAATTTCGTTCGACAATACAGAAAATGCTTTTGCATACAAAAGCGACAAGGAATTAAAAAAAGCAGACTTTCTTTTTTCATCAATGGGACGCGCATGGCTGGTGAAACTTGGTACAACACTAACGCCGTGGGCTATCTGTAGCGGGCTGCCAATAAAAGGGTTGATCCGCAACACTATCTTCTCTCAGTTCGTCGGCGGTGAAACGCTGGAAGAAACTGTAGCCGTCGCAAAAAAATTAGGCGAATATAATGTTCAGGTTATTTTGGATTATGGCGTTGAAGGCGGTGATGTTAATGAAAAAAATTTCGATCATGCATGTGACGAATTTATTCGTGTAATAAATTATGCAGCAACGCAGCCAAATATTCCTTTCATGAGCATTAAGGTCACGGGTTTTGCGCGATACGGTCTGCTGGATAAATTAGATCATTCCGTTGAAGTAAATGCAGGCAGTTTGATGAAGCGTTATGCAAAAGCGCTGGAAACATTAACAGCAGAAGAAAAAGATGAATGGCAGCGCGTGCAGCAACGCATGTTGCGCATTTGCAAAGTCGCACAGGAAAAAAATATTGGCGTTCTTGTTGATGCGGAAGAAACATGGATCCAGGATCCCGTGGATGTGATAACTATATTAATGATGGAGCAATTCAACAAACAAAAAGTGATTGTTTACAATACTGTTCAGGTGTACCGGCACGATCGGTTGAAGTTTTTAAAAGATTCATTGGAAGCTGCAAAACTCCGCCATTTTATTCTCGGAACAAAACTCGTTCGTGGCGCATACATGGAAAAAGAAAGAAGGCGCGCAAAAGATCTCGGTTACTCATCACCGATACAATCAAACAAAAAAGCCACGGATAATGATTATGATGAAGCTTTGCAATTTTGCATAGAAAATATTAACCGCATCGGGTTAATTGTCGCAACGCATAATGAGTTCAGCAATTTATATGCAACGCAATTATTGCAGCAAAAAGGTTTGCCGTTAAATCATCCGCATGTTCATTTTTCGCAGTTGTACGGAATGAGCGATAATATTACTTTTAACCTGGCAAAAGCCGGATGCAGCGTGAGCAAATATTTACCTTTCGGACCGATCAGAGATGTAATTCCTTACCTTATGCGCCGCGCACAGGAAAACAGTTCCATCTCCGGACAAACCGGAAGAGAATTGGGATTGATCAAAAAAGAACTTGAACGAAGACAGATTTAATATCTAAGATGTAATATTTAATATTTCTGGAAATTATTAAACCATTATTAAATTCAGCGGGCTATAAATCTTACATATTACATCTAATATCTAACATACTCCGGACTGTTAGCTCAGTTGGTTCAGAGCGCTGCTTTGACAGAGCAGAGGTCACTGGTTCGAACCCA
>DATHPY010000633.1:0-5955 GCA_035483315.1 Puia sp.
TTCATGGGCGATACGGGAAGTTTAATGTTGGGAGGAG
The DNA here is from genome assembly GCA_035483315.1 of Puia sp. GTDB lineage: Bacteria > Bacteroidota > Bacteroidia > Chitinophagales > Chitinophagaceae > Puia. The sequence goes on from DATHPY010000633.1 coordinate 38, forward strand.
TAATTGCTGCGCTCGCCATTATTGTTCGCAAGGAATTATTGATACCAATTTTTTGCGGAGTGTTTTTAGTGGAGAGCGCGAGTGTGGTGATACAGGTGTCTTATTTTAAATACACAAAAAAAAAATTGGGCGAAGGCAAAAGAATTTTTTTGATGAGTCCTTTACATCATCATTATCAAAAGCTGGGATATAACGAAAGTAAAATAGTTACAAGGTTTTGGATCATTACAATCCTATGTGTGATGTTTTCGATAGTGACGTTGAAAATCAGGTAGACATGATCGTGAGACGACAAGCGTGAAACATGAAATATAGAATGTGGATGGAATACAAAGTGTGTTGTTTTCAAAAGCTCGGGTTCTCAAGCCCCTCTCCGCGAGGAGAGGGGTTGGGGTGAGGCGGAAAAAATTTCATTATAATAATGAACAAACGCATGGTAATTCTCGGTGGTGGCGAAAGTGGAGTTGGCGCGGCTTTGCTGGTAAAGCGGCAGGGGTATGATGTATTTGTATCTGACAGCAGTCTTCTTAAAGAAAAATACAAAACAGAACTAACGCAAAACCAGATAGAATTTGAAGAGGGGAAACATACTGAAGAAAAAATTCTTAATGCAGATGAAGTAATGAAAAGTCCCGGCATTCCGGAAAAAAATGAAATGGTAAAACAGGTACGACATAAAAATATTCCAGTCATCAGTGAAATAGAATTGGCGTATCGCTATAAGGGTGACAGCAAAATAATCGGCATCACCGGAAGCAATGGAAAAACAACAACAACCGCGATAACGCATCACATTTTTCAACATGCAGAATATGATTGCGCGCTGGTTGGCAATATCGGTTATTCATTCGCAAAACAGGTTGCAGAAGATCCGAAGCAATGGTATGTGGCTGAGATAAGCAGTTTTCAATTGGATGATATAAAAGAATTCAAACCGGATGTGGCGATACTCACAAACATTACTGAAGATCATCTTGACAGGTATGAATACAAATTTGAAAATTATATCAACAGCAAATTTCGCATTGTGATGAATCAAACAAAAAATGATCATTTCATTTTTAATGAAGATGATGCCGTCACAAATAAATATGTCTCTAAATATTCTCATCATACTAACCCACTGCCAATTACCATGCTACATGAAACAAACAAAGGAGGCTTTATCCGAAACGGGCAAATGACGCTCGCGACGGGAAGCGAAAAAATGCAAATGAGCATTTATGATTTCGCGCTGAAAGGAATTCATAATCAGTACAACTCAATGGCAGCAGGGCTTGCAGCGCTCACTGTCGGGATCCGAAAGGAAAAGATCCGCGAAGCGATTCAAAGTTTTGAAGCGCTTGAGCATCGTATGGAATATGTTGCAACGGTTCGCGGTGTTGAATTTATTAATGACAGCAAAGCAACAAATGTCAACTCGGTTTGGTACGCGCTGGAAACGATGACCAAACCAACCATTCTTATTCTCGGTGGTGTTGACAAGGGAAATGATTATTCACTTATTCGCGATCTCGTGAAAGAAAAAGTGAAAGCAATTGTATGTATGGGAGTTGATAATCGCAAAATTCATGAAGCATTTCAGCACGAGGTTCCGCTGATGGTTGACACAGCGAGTGCACTGGAAGCGGTCAATGCTTCATTTCATTTTGCAAAAAAAGACGACGTGGTTTTATTAAGTCCGGCCTGTGCAAGTTTCGACCTCTTTAAAAATTACGAAGACAGAGGAAACCAATTTAAAGAAGCAGTAAAAGATCTGTGATAGCATCTGACTGTTATCTGTCAACAGTCAAATGATTATGTACCCTGCTTCCGTACTATTATGATGCATCGTTGCGTCGTCTCGCCTTAGGCGAGATACTGTTAGTTCTTTATTGAACTGTGGTTGAGTAAATGTGACAGAGTGAAAAGCAAATTATTTCTCGTAAAGATGCGAAGATGCAAAGCGGCAGGTTTTCTTAGCGCCTTAATTGCTTTGCGTCTTTGCGTGAAATAAAATGGTTCACAAAAGAAAAAGTTTTTGAATTGATAATGTATATATCACATGGAACAAATCGTAAATCATAAATCGTACATCGTACATCGCTTTGGCTCGCGGACAAAAGGCGATAAAATAATCTGGACGAGTGTAATTCTGCTTGCATTGGTTTCATTGCTCGCCGTGTACAGTTCGACAGGTTTGCTTGCATATAAAATGTACAAAGGCAACACGGAAATTTATTTGTTCAAGCAATTTGCATTCATCATCGTTGGCGTGCTGATAATTTATTTCGCGCACCAGGTCAATTACATCATCTACTCAAAAGTTGCGAAAATTTTATTTCTTATTTCAATACCATTATTGATATACACTTTATTCTTCGGTGTAAAATTAAATGAAGGAAGCCGCTGGATAAGATTGCCAATAATCAATCTCACATTTCAAACATCTGATCTCGCCAAACTCGCGCTGTTTATGTATTTGAGCAGACTGTTAAGTAAAAAACAGGAAGTGATAAAAGATTTCAAAAAAGGATTTCTGCCAGTCATTATTCCAGTTGCGATCGTTTGCATTTTAATAGCGCCGGCAAATTTATCAACAGCATTATTAATTGGCGCAACAAGTATGATGCTGATGTTTATCGGTCGCGCGCGCGCAAAACATTTATTACTCACGATCGGTCTGGCAATGATACCGGTAGTCATTCTTATTTGCGCAGCAGTGATCCGTCACAAGTCAAATGATGGAGCGATTGAAACAGTAAAAATAGAAGGGAGATCGCATTTATTTATTCGTGTTGACACTTGGATAAATCGCGTAGAAACTTTTATTTATGGAAGCAAAGAAACAAATGATGAAGACAGTTACCAGGTCAACCAGGCAAAAATTGCTATTGCAAAAGGTGGATGGATCGGGTTAGGTCCGGGAAATAGTCAGCAGAGAAATTTTCTTCCACATCCTTACTCCGATTTTATTTACGCCATCATCATTGAAGAATATGGATTGGTTGGCGGCGCATTCGTGATATTTATTTATTTACTGTTTTTATTCCGGAGCATTCGCATTTTCAAAAAATGCCCTTTCGCGTTTGGTGCTTTTCTCGCGCTGGGCTTGAGTTTCACATTGGCAATACAGGCATTGGCGAATATGGCAGTTAACGTAAATCTTTTTCCGGTGACGGGCGTAACGCTGCCATTAATAAGCATGGGTGGAAGTTCATTTTTATTTACCTGTCTCGCTATTGGAATTATTTTAAGTGTTGCAAGAAATGTTGAGCAGTTGGAAGGAGAAAAGACACCCCCGTCCCCTAAAGGGGAAGAAGAAATGGTTGCGGTGTAAATAAATTATTTGTAGATGACTGATGAAAATAATCAACGAGCTGAAAAACCCCCTTCAGGGGATGGGGGTGCTCGAATAATCATTGCTGGTGGCGGAACAGGCGGACATATTTTTCCGGCAATTGCCATTGCAAATGCATTGAAAAAAATTGATGACAGTATTGAGATATTATTTGTCGGCGCAAACGGAAAAATGGAAATGGAAAAAGTACCGCAGGCAGGATATAAAATTGAAGGAATTGACATCAGCAGTTTTAACAGAAGTTGTTTGATAAAAAATATCGGGTTGCCATTTAAGATCGTGAAAAGTTTTTTCCAGGTAAAAAAAATAATGAAAGATTTTAAACCGGATGTTGTGATCGGTGTCGGCGGGTATTCTTCTTTTCCTGTATTGCGATATGCGCAGGCAAAACGGATCCCCAATTTCATTCATGAATCAAATTCGTTTGCAGGTAAGTCGAATATTTTGTTGGGAAAACAGGCGACAAAAATTTTTGTTGCAAGCGATGGAATGGAAAAATTCTTTCCTGCAAATAAAATAATGATAATAGGAAATCCGGTGAGAAGCAATATTGTAAATAACAATCTGATTCGTGAAGAAGCGCTGCAATTTTTCGGACTTGATCCTGTTAAAAAAACAATTCTCTCAACTGGCGGAAGTCTTGGCGCGAAAGGAATTAATGAAGCGATCGATGCAGGCATTGATGAATTTGAAAAAAATGATCTGCAGCTGATCTGGCAAACAGGAAAACCTTACGTGGCAAGAGCAAAAGAAATTTGCGTAGGAAAGAAAAATATCTGGACGAACGATTTCATCACGCAAATGCAATATGGATTTTCCGCAGCTGATGTGGTGATATCAAGATCTGGGGCAATGTCAATTGCAGAATTGTCTGTGGCAAAAAAACCGGTGGTGTTTGTTCCTTTTCCGTTTTCTGCAGAAGATCATCAAACGGCAAATGCAAAAAACCTGGTAAATAAAAATGCCGCGTTGATGATAAAAGACAGTGAGGCGAAAGAAAAATTAATATCAACAGTAATTGCATTATCAAAAGATGAAAAATTGCAAAACGAATTAAAAGAAAATATTGGCAAGCTGGCAGTGACAAATGCGGATGAAGTAATTGCGAAAGAAATTTTAAAGTTGATAAGTTGAACGGTTGACGGAATTGAAGTTTTATTCCCATTGACTATTCACCATTCACGAAAAAGAATGATCGATATTAAGAACATACAGAAAATATATTTTATCGGGATCGGTGGAATTGGAATGAGCGCGCTGGCAAGATATTTCAGATCCCGTGTTCGCAGTGTGAGTGGTTATGATAAAACAGAAACAGCATTGACGAAAGAATTGGCGAAGGAAGGGATCGATATACATTATACAGATGATGTCGCTTTAATTCCGAAAGATGCAGAATTGGTTGTGTACACCCCGGCAGTGCCGAAGGATCATAAAGAATTAAATTTTTATCGACAGCATAATTACACGGTGCTAAAACGCAGTGATGTGCTCGGCGAAATAACAAAAAGCTCTTTTAATATTTGTGTTGCGGGAACGCATGGAAAAACAACGATCACTACAATGATCGCTCATATTTTGCGCGATAGCGGTTATGGTTGCAATGCTTTTTTGGGTGGAATTGCAGTGAATTACAACAGCAATTTCTGGAGTAGCGAAAAAAATGTTTGTGTTGTGGAAGCTGATGAATATGACAGAAGTTTTTTGAAACTAAATCCTGATATCGCGGTGATAACCGCAATGGATGCGGATCATCTGGATATCTATGGAACTGAAGAAGCGATGCAACAAGCGTTTGTGGATTTTGCGGGAAAAGTGAAACGAGGCGGCTTGTTAATAAGCAAAATCGGGCTAAAAAAAGAAAAAGAATTTAAGCCATCGAATTACAAAACATATAGTTTGAATGATACTAACGCTGATGCGCATGCCAAAAATATTCAGATCGAAAACGGAAGTTACCGGTTTGATGTGATAATGAAAGATCAGAGTTTAGCAAATGTTCTTTTAAATATGGGTGGAATGCACAATGTAGAAAATGCTGTAGCTGCAATTAGTGTGGCGCATTATCTCGGAATTGAAGATGAAAAAATTAAAAAAGCTATTGCGTCATTCAAAGGGGTTAAAAGAAGATTTGAATACATAATTAAAAACGAGCGGGAAATTTTTATTGATGATTATGCACATCACCCGGAAGAATTGAAAGCATTGATACAGGGAGCAAAAGGATTATTTCCTTCCATGAAATGCACGGTGATCTTTCAACCCCATTTGTTTTCGAGAACTAGAGATCTGGCAGATGGTTTTGCGGCGAGTCTTGATTTTGCAGACGAAGTGATTTTGTTACCAATTTATCCTGCAAGAGAATTACCGATCGAAGGAGTAACAAGTAAAATGATCTTGGACAGAATGAAAATTGCAGAAAAAAAAATAATGAGCAAAGAAGAATTGATGAATTGGATAAAAGATCACAGAGTGGAATTATTAATTACGACAGGTGCGGGAGATATTGATGCATTGGTGATGCCGATAAAAGAAGCGTTGGAAAAAAGATACTAACCCATATTGTGTCCCGGATTTT
>DATHPY010000634.1:0-5729 GCA_035483315.1 Puia sp.
TTATTATTGCATTAAATCAACCGAAGAACTAAATACAGGACAATTTTGTTATTTCCGAACCATTAAAGATCCTGGAAAGATTAATATCTTTTGTTTTTTTATAATTGTCAACGTGCGTGTTTGAAACTATGCGCCAGAAATTTTTTGATTTCAATTCATCGTAATCACGTGTTTCAATAAAAATTCCTTCAACCGGATTTCTGCTTTTAAACGCTATTTTAACTGTACGGTTGATAGCTTTATTATTTACAAAAAAATCTTCAATTTGTTTGTTCGTCATAGTTTTTGTTTAGTTAAGAAATTATTCATTTTTGGAGCGGCAACTTTTTTAAAGATTTAAAATTGTTAAATGAAATCACCGAAATCTCAGGTGATAATGAATTAGTGAAACCAGGTGAACTCTTACAGAACAGAAGGCAATAATATAAATATCAAATGAGCACGCAAAGGTAAGCTTTAATGAGGACATTAATGCTTATTTTATAGACATTTTCTCCTTATAAAAGTTAAGATTTTGGCAAGTGTGAGCAGCAAGCAGGAGAGGAAACTTCGAATGGTGCCGGCATTCATGCCGGTGATTCATTTCAATATAATCTTAAAACTATGCACAGCGTTTTCAAAAGAATGGTCTATCACAAATCCATAATTGTCACAGATCTGTTTTACGATCGCCAAACCAAGACCGATACCTTCTGAATTTTCAGCTTTACTAAATCTTTCAAAAATATTTTTTGCAGTGAAGCTAAATGCCGAACCTGTGTTGCCAATTATCATCTCATCCCGGTTAAGTAAGATGTTGATATTCCCATTTTCATAATTGTGTCTGATTGCGTTGCCTATTAAATTGTTTAATAAAATATCAGCGAGATAATCGTCTATCTCTACAATTGTTTCTTTCAGATCGGTTTGCAACTGCAAATGTTTTGCTATTATCAGGTCTTCCAACTGCAATAATTTTTCTTTGATCAACATATCAAATCGCAACGGATTTACTTTTGTAAATTGATTATTCTCAATTTTTGTGAGCAGTAATAAAGATTGATTTAATTTGGAAAGTCTGCTCATTGCATCGTACATGGATTGCAATTGCTTTGTTTGCGATTCGTTTAAATTCGGTTCCTGTATAAGCAGATCTAATTTTGAATTTAGTATCGCAAGCGGAGTTTGCATTTCATGCGAAGCATTGTCAGCGAAATTTTTCAGGGTTTCATAATCTTTTAAAATCCTTGACTGCATTGTGTTCACAGCGATATTCAAGTCATCAAACTCAACGATATCTGTTTTTTCAACTACACTATTTTTTTTATTTGAAAGATTAAATGTTTTAATGGATTCAAGTGTGTTGTAAAACGGCTTCCATATTTTTCTCAATAAAACACGATTAGTAATAAATAAAATCAGGAGCAATAAAATAATTACACAAACAGTGATCAATACAATTAACCAAACCAGGTCTTCCACTTCTTCTTCCGATTTGGTTACTGAAGCTTTGTACAATTTGGTATTGGCAATAACCGGAAAAGATAATTCACGATACACATTATATTCATGATGCCTTTCTTCGTATAAATTCATATTGCCGAAATTTCGTTTAAACGATTCTGTGATTTCAATAAAATTGATATGCTGATCGCGGTAATTGCTTGCTTCCGGAAGACGGTTGTTTGTCTTTACATAATTTAATATTTCCGCTTCTTCAACTTTTAAGGTATTATCCAATTGATGAATTAACACATAACGAACAATAAAATAATAACACACACTTGCAGCCAGTAATACAGCAACTGTTGCAATAATATTAACGCGGTTATATTTGGTAATTAATTTCATGAAACGGAAAATTTATAACCCATTCCGTAAATGGACTGAACATAATCTGCGCTACCTGCAGCAAGTAATTTTTTGCGAAGATTTTTTACGTGCGTATAAATAAAATCAAAGTTTGATGCACTTTCTGTTTCATCTCCCCACAAATGTTCAGCGATGGCATTTTTAGAAATGACACGGTTTTTATTGTAAGCAAAATATAAAAGCAATTGATACTCTTTTCGGGTGAGATCAATTAATTTATTATTTACAGAAACAGTTTTTGCCAGCGTATCAATTATCAATTCATCAAACTGGATAAGATTATTGCCCGCTGAATTTTTTCTTCTGATAATTGCCATTATGCGCGCCATAAGCTCAGATAAATGAAATGGTTTGGCGAGATAATCATCTGCGCCCAATTGTAATCCGCTTATTTTATCTTCAAGAGAATTTCTTGCGGAGATTATTAATACGCCATCTGTTTTTTTGTTTTTTTTGAGTTGCTTTAAAATATCAAGTCCGCTGCCGCCGGGTAAATTAATGTCGAGTAAAATGCAATCGTAATCGAACGATTCAATTTTTTCAATTGCTGTTTTATATTCGTCAGCTACGTCGCCAACAAAACCTTCCTGCTTTAAACAAGTGATGATGCTTTCGCTTAATAATTTCTCGTCTTCAATAATGAGAACTTTCATAATATGCAAACTTAGCTCAAGAAAGTATAAGACATACCAGGTTTTAAAACTTCAACATTTCTTCAGAATTGGATTTCAGTTTTGCCAAACTTCTTCTTTTATTTTATTAAACAGAAAAACATGAAATCTCCATTTAGTATTTGCCTGATTTTATTTATCGCGTTGCCTAATATTATTTTCGCTCAGCAAAGTGGGTTTAAAGTTGATAAAACTTTTCACATTGTAAGCAGCGGTGGTTGGGATTATATTGCAGTTGGACCGAATAACAACCGCATTTATGTTTCTCACGGAACGCAGGTAAATATTTTGGATGAAACGACGGGTGATTCGGTGGGAGTGATTCCGGGAACAACGGGCGTGCATGGTATTGCATTTGCCGCTTCATTAAATAAGGGATATACAAGTAATGGCAGGTTGAATAATGTTACCGTTTTTGATTTGAAAACTAATCAAATTATTACACAAATTGCAACGGGACAAAATCCGGACGCAATTATGTATGATGAGTTTTCGAAAAAAATTATCACATGCAACGGGAGAAGTAAAGATCTTTCTGTAATAGATCCTGCGACGGATAAAGTTGTTGCAACAATTCCGGTTGCCGGCAAACCGGAAACGGCCGTGTCGGACGGCGCAGGGAAAATTTACGTGAACGTTGAAGACAAGAGTGAAATTTCTGCGATAAATATTTCTACAAACACAGTTGAAGCAAGTTGGAGTATTGCTCCGGGCGAAGGTCCGACCGGTTTGGCGATTGATAAAAAAACAAAAAGATTATTCGCCGGTTGCGATAAATTATTAATTGTAGTTGATGCGACTAATGGTAAGGTTGTTGACAAACTTACCATTGCTGATGGTTGCGATGGGGTTTGTTTTGATAGCGGATTGAAATATGTTTTTGCTTCGTGCGGAGAAGGAAAACTGAGTATTATCGAAGAATTAAGCGCGGATAAATTTAAAGTGATCGATAACGTTGAAACAAAAAGAAGCGCGCGCACAAGCGCAGTTGATGAAAAAAAACACGAAGTTTTTTTACCTGCCGCTGATACTGAAAAAGCAGTTGCCGGCGAAAGACCGAAAATGATTCCCGGAACTTTCCAGGTATTGGTGGTGAAGAAATAGTTTCTAAGAATGAGAAAAATATTTATTCTTCAATTATTATTGACTGGTGATTTCGTGCAAGCGCAAATCAAAGTGCCTGATATAGTTTCAATTGCATTTACAAAACAATTTGCAGACGCAAAAAATGTAAAATGGGGAAAAGAGAATGCGAAAGAATATGAAGCCGATTTTAATTTGAACGGAGTGAAGATGTCTGCAAACTATGATTTGCAGGGAAATTGGAAAGAAACAGAAACTGAAATAGCCGTTAAAGATTTGCCTCAAGCGATTTTGAGTGCTATTAAAACAAAATATCCTTCTGCCACAATTTCCGGCGCTGATAAAGTTGAAAGAGCTGCTCATAAAATAATTTATGAAGCTGATATAAAAATAAATGGTAAGAAAAAAGAAGTTGAACTATTTCCGAATGGAAAGTTTGTGAAGTAAAACGAGTTCTCTCATTTTTGTGAACACGCGAATGATTTGAATATTAACTCTAATAGCAGTTTCGCTGTTTAATATACTGTAGAGCATGGCAACACCTTGTTCAATAAAACAAAAGGGTACATAACGCAATCCTTTTTTGTCTGATTTGGAGGTCGCAAATTGCGTCCTCCAATTTTCGAGTTCATCCTGGTTCATTTCAAACGTGAAATCTTCAGGAAAGCGATTGACATTTCTTCTGACAGCTTCTTTTAATCTTTTAGTTTCTACTCTGTACAATTCAGCTAAATCCCTGTCAAGCATTACTTTCTGTCCTCGAATAAGATAGATTTTATTCATTAACAGTTCATCTGGTATCATCAGCAATTTTGCACTTTTTGCCATGTGATAAGGTTTGGTTTGAAATTGCAATTTGTGATCTTAAAGTAAGATAATTGTTTTTCAGCGGAAAAATTGGAAGTCACAAATTGTGACCTCCAATTATGTTGTACAAAAAATTAACGATGAATGAAATTTGGAATTAGTAACGACTGTTGCACATAGCTCAATAGAATTCCTACTGTATAAGAGTGCGACGCAAGAAAAGCTTAATAGTAGTAACGGCGATGGGTACATAAAATTATTTTTCTGCAACGACTGCATTTTTGAAAAATAACCTGATCATACTGGGCAACACAATTAATAATAACGGCAATGCGCCTATGAAACCACCAATGACTGCGATCGCTAATGGCTGATGTAATTGAGCGCCGGTGCCAATTCCGAGTGCGATTGGTAGTAATGCTGTGATAGCGCCGAGTGCTGTCATTAATTTGGGGCGAAGCCGTGTTGAGATGGAGTAAATAATTGCGTCATCAACATTATTTGTTTTTAGCGACTCACGGAATTGTAAAAAAGTGAAAATGGCATTTTCACCAATGACGCCGACGATCATAATCAGACCTGTGTATGAACCTACATTAAGCGGAGTATTGGTGAAAAATAATGCGAGATAAGAACCGGCAATACCGAGCACGGCAATCAATAAAATTAAAAATGCAATGCGAAAATCTCTGAACAAAAATAATATCACGCCGAAAACCAACAGACTTGATGTAATTAAAATGAGCAATAATTCTTTGAATGATTGCTGTTGCTCTGCATAAGAGCCGCCGTATTCAACAACATAACCTTGAGGTAAAATAAGTTTGGATGAAATTTCTTTTTGAATATCTTTTATTACACTTCCGAGGTCGCGGTTTTCGAGACGTGCGGTGATAACGCCCATTGATTGCAGATTTTCCCGTTGAATTTCCGCATCGCCGGAATTTACCTGCACATTTACCAATTGATTTATCGGTTGTAGTTTACCGTTAGGAAGGAAAATTGGCAACTGATTTATTTCAGCAACACTTAATGTGCGGTTTCCCGGATATACCAACCTGATATTTGTAAGTTGTTGCCGGTCATAAACCGAGCCTGTAATATTGCCTTCCAATGCGCATTGCAATTGAAACTGCAAATTGGCGGGCGTGATTCCGAATTGAGCGAGACGTGAATAATTTGGTTCGATATCAACAGATGGTCCGGCAATTACAATGCCATCGAATACATCGGCAGTTCCATCAACTTTGGAAATGATATCTGCAGCTTGTTTTGAAAGTTGTTGTAATGTTTTCTGATCATCACCGAAAATTTTTA
>DATHPY010000635.1:0-2140 GCA_035483315.1 Puia sp.
AGAAATATTTTTGAAGATCGGCAAGCCTTCGCCGATCACAGCAGGATTCAAAAACAAATGAAATTCATCAACCAATTTTTCTTTAATTAAAGAAGAATCAAAACCAGCGCCCCCGTAAACAATAATATCCTTTCCCGGATGACTTTTTAATTTTTTAATTTCATCAGCAAGTTCTCCCTTTGCAAGCGTTGTATTTTCCCATTCAGATTTATCCAGCGTTTTTGTAAAAACAACTTTTGGCTTATCAATCATTTTTTTTGCAAACGGATAACTTTCATCAGCAGGATTTGCAAGAACATTTGACCAATGCCCAATAAATCCGCCAGCCATTTTTCTTCCAAGAAGAATCGTATCAACCGAATCAGTCAATTCAGTTACATAATTTTTAATGTCATCATTCCAGCTCCACGTCAGCCAATCCATTTCACCGTTTGGTCCGCCAATAAATCCGTCAACTGAAATTTGCACCTGCAATTTTAATTTTCTCATTTTTATCTTTTTTAGAATTAATGATTCTTATTTATTATTATAAGCTTTCTCCATTGTTTTGATATCAAGCTTTACCATTTTCATTACTGCTTCCATCACTCTTTGTGATCTTGCTGGGTCGCTGTCATCCAACAACTCATTTAAATTTGCGGGAACTATTTGCCACGACAATCCGAATTTATCTTTAAGCCATCCACATTGCGATTCGCTTCCGCCTTCACATAATTTTTTCCAGAAATAATCTATTTCTTTTTGATCTTCACAACTAACCATTAACGAAATTGATTCATTGAATTTAAAAATAGATCCACCGTTTAATGCGCAAAATTTTTGTCCGTTGAGCACAAAATCAATCACCATCACGTTTCCCTCTTTGCCGGGCATTCCTTTTCCGTAATGAACGGTCTGCAAAATTTTTGAGTCTTTGAAAAGAGATGTGTAAAAATTTACCGCTTCTTCCGCATTATCATTAAACCATAAAAAGGTTGTGATCTTTTGAATTTTTCGCGCCATAATATTTTGTTTTAAAATTCTATTACAAAGATGACACCGAAATATATATTCCTGTGTTGTAGTAAACTGCCAATCTAATGGGTGATTATGACATTGCTTAAAATGGCAATTTTTATTTTTTTATTTTTAATTTCAATTCTGCTTTTACAAGATTTTCACTCATTTTAAATTTGACGATCTGTTTGATCAAAGCGAATGGAAGCGGTTTGTCCAATGGAAATCTCACTGTGCCTTTTGATAACTCATATTTTTCCAATTCTTTTTTAAATATCGCAATTGGCGAAGCTGTGGGATAAAAACCAATATGCGTTTTATAAGCGGCGTAAAAAACTAACATTCCATGGAATTTAAAAGCGGGCATATTGTAACTGATCATTTCCTCTGCTTTTGGCGCAATTTGTTTAATTGCTTTTCGCAAGCTTTCTAATTTTTCTTTTGGTCCTGTTGGTATTGATGAAATATATTCATCAACAGTTTTGAATTTTTTACCTGCTTTCATTTTTAATTTTCCAAAATGCTTTAATAAAATTATTTCTTTTGTTCGCTAATAACAAAAATATCAGCGATACTACAGAGCAAAATATTACTGATTGCACTGAACTTTGCGGTCCAAATTTGCCGCCGGTCAATAATGTCGCGCCTGTAATATTACTTTCAAACCATGATTGATCAACATGCATACTCGGATTTATTCCTCCAAAAATTGCAGGCTCTGCAAAGTCCCAGGCAAAATGTAAAAATATTGGAAACCACAAACTTCTTGTACATACATAAACCGCCGGCAATAAAATGCCAGCGGAAACGACAGTTGATGCGACAGAAAGTATTGTTGCATCTTTAACACCAGAATGCGTAATGAAAAACAGCAAACTCATAATTGCCAGGGAGATCATCGTTCCTAATTTTTCTTCGATTATACGAAAGCCAACGCCGAGTATTAATATTTCCGCGACGAAACCGGCAGTCAATGCGTAAATAAATCCTTGTCGAATAAATGAAAAAGGATTGACGTGAATGATAGAATAATTTCCAAAAAAATAAATCACTAAAATGAACAGCGATTGTAAAATGAACCCAACAAAAAAACCACCGGTTGCATTTTTCCAAAATGCTGAAAATTTTAATTCTTCAATTTTCC
>DATHPY010000636.1:0-6132 GCA_035483315.1 Puia sp.
CAATTGGCAAAGAGTATATTGTGTAGGGGATCCAAATTTTTTTCGTCTCAGCGGGATCTGGCGCAGCCGACCCCGCGTGATTATGATTTAGTTTCATTTTCGCAGGGTCTCGCACCAAGCGCACAAATCCATTGCGAAGACTCCGCGTGGACAAAAAAATTATAACTTTAAAATATGAAAGTTACCTTATTAGTTTGCGGTTTGATAATTTCAGAATTGCTCTTTGGCCAGAATTCTAAACCGATTTTTAGTCCAATTATTATTGACAGTAATCTTTCAAATATATTTTTTTTCAATCGCCCATTGCAACCGATCCACTGGTGGAATAATTATCGCAACTGATATGGGCACAGGGAAATCTGATACTACTTACACTTCTGTAAAAGAAACCGATTTTATTATAAATTCCAAAATCGATGACCACACTCGCCATAGTTTGTAAGCGGCAAATAATAAAGAATGTTACTCGGCGTATGGCTTAGCCTACGCCGTTGTTTCTTTCGTCTTAGCGGGATCTGGCGCAGCCGACCCCGCGTAATTATAAGATTGTTTCATTTTCGAAGGATCTCGCACCAAGCGCACAAATCCATTGCGAAGACCCCGCGTGGACAAAGGGTATGCAGGACGGATAATGAGCGTGAGCGTATTTGTGCCTGAGTAGATACATTTAGAGATTGAACTTTTCCAAAGTTTTTAACTTTGGAAAAGTTGTTACCGAATGACTAACATTAATGTATAACCAAAGATAGTAAACGCGCTGAATGGAATTGTTACTGCACAAGAATGCGATCTCGCAATACTGCGGGACAGGCTGCACGATGCTTAATAGTAATTCAAAAGCTTAGTACATAAAATTAGCAGTAAAAACATATATGCATTACCTACTCATATCGCAACGCCTCAATGGGATTGAGACTTCCGGCTTTGAACGCGGGATATAAACCTGCTAACAAACCTGTGATAAAACAAATGCCAATGCCATAAGCGAGCCAGTCAATGGGAAGAACAAAACCGGTGCTTAATATCATGGAAAAAACATTTCCTAAAGCCACGCCCAAAATAATTCCGCAGACAGCGCCCATCAAACTGATGCTGATCGCTTCATATAAAAATTGTCGTCTTACACTTTTTTGTTTGCCACCAATCGCTTTTATCAGCCCAATTTCTTTTGTGCGTTCTGTAACTGAAACCAGCATGATGTTCATTAAACCAATAGCCGCTCCCAATAAAGTGATCGCGCCAATTCCAATAGCAGCGCCGGTTATCAATTTTAATTGTGACAATAACAGGTCAACAAAAAAATCACTTTTATCAACAGCAAAATTATTCTCTTCTGTAATTGCAAGTTTGCGTATTGGTCGGAAAACACCTTCGGCTTCATTAATTGCAGGATCAACAGTTTTAATATCCGGCACTTTTACTAAAATGGAAAATGATGCATTTTGATTGGAATTAAAAAAGCGGCGAACATTATTATAAGAAGTAAGAATCATATTATCCCAGCTAAAACCCAATGTAGATCCTTTGGACGCGAGCGTACCCACAACGCGGTATGGAATATTATTGATCTTGATTATTTTTTCGATGGCAGTTTCTGGATTGGTTCCAAAAAATTTTTTGGCTATGTCGCTTCCGATAACACAAACGTTACGTCCGGATTGAACATCAAGATTATTTAATTCTCTTCCTGCAGCCAAAGAATATCCGTTCAGGTCTGAATAATTTTCGTCACCACCATTAATACGAACAGTGGGATTGGTTTTTTTATCTGCGAGCGAAACCACAGCATCGCGAGCGCCCCCGATGGTAAGGCATATTTTTGCCGGATAATCAAACCTGCTTTTAAATTCTTCCGCCTCCATCTTTGTTATTGGTTTGGCGGAGTTTGATTTTTTTTCTTTCCTGGCTCCTTTTTTTTCTTTTTTTACATCGCTGTTGCCGCTAAAATTTACATTGAATTGCCTGTAGTGAATAGTGAATCCATTAGCCCCCATTGAAGAAAAACTCTCCGTGAATTTTTGTTTCATCGCTTCAATGGCGGTATTAATACCTACAAGAGCCATGATGCCAAATGCAATGATGGCCACGGTTATGCCTGTACGTAACTTGTTTCCGCGTACAGTTCTGATGGCGAGTAAAAAAGTGTCAATAATTTTCATTCAATGATTTTCTGAACTCTAAATTAATCAATCTGCTGCAATTCGGTCAAATCTTACACAAAAGGAGATTTATCGGGAGAAGTGAGATTATGAAACGTGAAACCGGAAATACCTGCACTGATTTTTAACCTAAAATGAACAGTTAATAAAAGGGTTTTTCGAAACTTTATTCCTTACTTCGCGAAAATTTTGAATGTGCTTTCAAGAATAATATCTGGCGCCGGCTATTATTTGGTTTATCCCCTGATATATTTATTATCAATCTCGCCTTTTTGGCTGACGTATCTTTTTTCCGATTTTCTTTATGTGCTGTTTTATTATATCATTGGTTATCGTAAAGAAATTGTGTTAACGAATCTCCGCAATGCTTTCCCCGAAAAAAATGAACAGGAAATAAAAGCGCTCTGCAAAAAATTTTATAAATATTTGTGTGATCTTTTTCTCGAAACTTTTAAAACGCTCACCATTTCAAAAAAAGAAATGCTGAAGCATTGTTTCATGACTGAATCTGCAAAACAAACTTTTGCAAAACATGCGGCTGATGAAAAAAATGTAATAATCGTGATGGGACATTTTGGTAACTGGGAGTGGAGCGGAAATACATTCAGCATGGAATGCCAGCAACAGCTTTTTGTTATTTACCATACTTTGAGTAATAAATATTTTGATGGACTGATGTATAAAATGCGCACCCGTTTTGGTACAAAATTAATTGAGATGAACGATACATTGCGTTCAATGATAAATAACAGAAAGATCTTAAATGCCACCGCTTTTATTGCCGATCAAACTCCTTCGGCATCAAATGCTTACTGGACAAATTTTCTTAACCAGGATACGCCGATTTTTTGGGGAACAGAAAAAATTGCCCGTAAACTAAATTACCCGATAGTTTATGTCAGCGTAAAAAAAATAAAAAGAGGATATTACAATATCTTTGCCGAAACAATAGTTCAAGAACCGGATAAAACAACAGATGGCGAGATCTCCGAAATACATACGCGGAGATTGGAAAAGGATATCGTAGAACTACCCGAAACCTGGCTTTGGTCACACCGCAGATGGAAATATAAAAGACCGGAATTAAATCTTAACAATGAACCATAAACTCTAACTATAAACAAAACGTTACAATTGCATGCTATGTGGTAAAAATCTTATTCTCGCAACGAAACCTTATGCGCAGGAAAACCGGCGCAAAAGCTGGACTTATGCACTAAGCACTTTTGTATTGTTGCTTCTTTTTTTAGCTGCAACATTATTCGTTCCATATTTATTTATTAAAATTCCCTGCAGCATAATTTCCGGGTTGCTGATCGTTCGCTTTTTTGTTATTTATCACGATTACGAACATCATAGCATTTTGCAAAATTCATTCGCTGCAAAAATATTGATGGCAATCTTCGGTATTTATATTCTTGCGCCGGAAAGTATCTGGAAACGTTCACACGATTATCATCACAATCACAATTCAAAACTTTTTACCGCCGACATTGGTTCTTTCCCAATCGTTACAAAAAACAAATTTGTCACGATGTCAAAAACCAACCGGTTGGTTTATTTGGCAATAAGGCATCCGCTGAATATTTTATTCGGCTACATCACCATTTTTGCAATAGGAATGTGTGTTCGCTCTTTCATAAGCAATCCAAAAAAACATTGGGATTCACTGCTGGCATTAATAATTCATGTTGTGGGTTCGGTGCTGATCATTTATAATTTTGGCTGGATAAACTGGTTGCTTTTTATTTATGTTCCGTTTTTTATTGCCTGTGGATTGGGTTCTTACTTATTTTATGCACAACATAATTTTCCTTCTGTTTCTTTTTGTGAAAGAACAAACTGGCATTACGAAACCGCGGCAATGGAATCATCAAGTTATATGAAGATGAACAGGGTGATGGCGTGGTTTACGGCGAATATCGGTTATCATCATATCCATCATTTAAATTCGCGGATCCCTTTTTACAGGTTGCCGGAAATAATGAAAGACTTACCCGAATTACAAGGAGCAAAAATCACTTCGCTCAATCCCAAAGAAATCATCGCCTGCCTGAAACTAAAAGTCTGGGACACCGAAAATAATAAAATGGTTGGGTTGAATTGAGGAGTGGTTGAATAGTTAAATTGTTAAACTTCGGTTACTCATTGCCGTTAATATATTTATTTTTATTCTTTTTTTATTTTAGTTTTATTTTTTTTGGTTGTCAGCATTTATGCAATGTCGTAGCCATTTTTTATTCCAATTTATAACGATAGTAATACATTACAAATCCTGGTGTTCCTTCTACTCCAACTCCATGACCTTGCGAACCATTTATATCAAGGCTTCCATTGTAATACATAATTTCATATTGACTTACTCCCTGTGAATAGAATTGTCCATTTTTCTTTTTGAGAAAGTCCCATTTCCATGTATAAAACTTATTTCCATATTCCTGATTGCGTGAAATAAAAATTTTCAAGTACAAACTGTCTTTTACTTGAATATATTCGCTTTCAAAAGAAATTGACGCGGTAATACGAAAGTTTGGTATGACTTTCCTTTGTCCAAGTATAATGCTGTCAACAATTAGAGTCAATTTTAAATTGTCTTTGTGTTGTTGAACAATACATGATTGAGGCGGTATCAATATATGGAATTCTGTTTCAGTATTCTCTGTCTGCCCCTTTGTCCAAAAACATTGAGTCAATAAAAATGAGACTAGAAGAGTTTTGATATATCGCATAATAGGTTCTAAGTTGAAGTATGTCGCCCCGAAAACTAACTACAAAAATTTACTTTGTTTATACGTCTTTTATAATAACGGGCTGAGTGAACTCCCTTTTTTACCAATTTATTTTTTTAATCACGGATGGTGTAAATTTCGTTTCTTCATCCTTTTTAATTACTGGTGCCGTAAATTTTGCTGCACTTGTCGATTTTTTGCCGATTTATTTTTTTCAATTACCGGCGGCGTGAATTTCACTTCTTCCTTTTTATCTGCTGTTTGAGCGTTACAAAGATTTACTAAACCGAATGTCAAAAATCCAAATAATACTTTTTTCATAATAATAGTTTTTATTGGGATGCTTATTTCAAAAATTTCCATAAAAAGTTCTAAAATATTTTGCAGCTGTTGTTTCGCGTCCCTGCCGACAACTATCATTAGTTGAAAATCTAAGTTGATAAAACCTGTGGGCGAGGAAGCCAATAGAAGTATAAATTGAAATTTAACTGTGGAGAAGCTCGTAGCTTTCTTATAAATATAAAATGTACAGTTGATTGATCAGCCATTGCGGAAAAATTCCCAGCAGCACAATGATAACAGCAAGAATAATTAATGTAAAACGGAAAGCGGGAGTCGTTTCCAATTGCTGCGGTTCTCCATCTTTAAAATACATTGCCTGTATAATGCGGAAATAATAATACACACTTATTGCTGCACATAAAACTGCAAATATTACCAGCCATAAAAAACTACCTGTCTTTAATGCAGCCGCGAGCATATAATATTTAGCAAAAAAACCACCTGTCAACGGAATGCCGGCGAGTGATAAAAGAAATATTGTTGTTGTTGCTGCTAAAACAGGATGATGTTTTGCAAGCCCGTTAAAACCATCGAAAGAGTAATCTTTCATCTTTATTAATACTGCAAAAATTCCAATGGTAGCAACACTATATGCAGCAGTGTACAAAATAATTCCTTCTTTGGCAAATTCGCCCAGAGCCAGCAACGCAAACAACATAAATCCTGCTTGCGAAATACTTGAATAAGCAAGCATGCGTTTTACACTTTGTTGAAATACCGCAGTAATATTTCCGATAAATAATGTTGCGGCAATAATGATGGAAACATATAGTTGCCACCTCACCTGCATTGGTTGAAAAGCGTCTTCAAATAAACGAATGAACGCAATAAATATTCCAGCTTTTACAATGGTAGCCATGAACGATGTAAAAACAGTTGGAGCGCCATCATATACATCCGGC
>DATHPY010000637.1:0-5231 GCA_035483315.1 Puia sp.
TGCGAGCACGAATTTCTTTTTCGGATGGTTGCCGAAAGGAACTTACGTTTTCGAATATCCGTTGTTTGTGACAGTAGCAGGAAATTTCAGTAATGGCATCACAACTATTCAGTGTATGTATGCGCCGGAGTTTACGAGTCATAGCGAAGGATTTAGAATAAATGTTGAGTAAATTTATTGCTCACAGATTACGCGAAAATAATTTCTCACAGATAGCATGGATTTGCACAGATAAATTTTATTTGTATTGATCTATGAAAATCTGCGTAATCTGTGAGACAAACAAAAATGCAAACAGAGATTATTATTATAGGACAAGGGATTTCCGGAACTTTTTTTAGTTATTATCTGCAAAAAGAAGGTGTGCCATTTCTTATTATTGACTCATCAAAAAAAAACACTGCTTCAAAAGCCGCGGCCGGAATTATCAATCCAATTACCGGGAGGCGACTTGTAAAAACATGGATGATAGGTGAGTTGATGAATTTTGCAAAAAATTCTTACCAGCAAATTGAAAAAGAATTAAATATCAATTGCATCACTGAAACAAAAATAATTGACTTCTTTCCAACTCCACAAATGCGTAATGCATTTTTACAAAGATTTGAAGACAATTCTGAATATTTAAAATTGCCATCAAACGAAAATGATCAGAGAGAAAATTTCAATTACGATTTTGATTATGGAGAAATTGACCCGGTTCTTCTTATTAATATAAATGAACTGCTAACTGCTTTCAGAAAAAAATTATTGAATGAGAATTTATTACTCGAAGAACATTTTGATATTAATGAACTGAAAGTTTCTGAAAATAAAATTCAATACAAAGATATAACAGCAGATAAAATTATTTTTTGCGATGGAATAGAAAGTTTCTCTAATCCATATTTTAAAAATCTTCCTTTTGCGCCAAACAAAGGAGAAGCGTTGATCGCAGAAATAAAAGAATTCCCTTCAAACTATATTTTTAAAAAAGGAATGAACATTGTTCCGTGGAAAGAAAATTTGTTTTGGGTAGGTTCATCTTATCAATGGGAATTTGATAATGATCAACCAACAGAAAGTTTTCGCAAACAAACCGAATCCATTCTTCACAACTGGGTAAAAACTGAATTTAAAATTATCGAACACTTTGCATCTGTTCGTCCGGCAACGCTGGAACGCCGGCCATTCGCGGGTTTTCACCCCATTTATAAAAATGTTGGAATACTAAATGGAATGGGAACAAAGGGTTGTTCCTTAGCTCCTTTTTTTGCAGATCAATTGGCCGAAAGTATCGTTAACAACTTACCGTTAAACGCCGACGCAAACATCAATCGGTTTGATAAAGTTCTCAGCCGTAAATAAAATAAAGTAAATATTATCTATACAATAGCTTTTCTTTTTGTAAAAATTGCTTTTTCGGTGCTTACTGATGATCTTCTTAAAACAGTAAGTTTTCCTTTCAACACATTTAATGGATCCTGGTTTAGCACGCGCGTCATCACTTCATATAATGCAGGCAACTCATGTTTGAATCTTACCGGAGTTTCAAAAAACATTTCAACAGCAACAGCCCAAAACTCATGATAGTTTGTTGCGGCATAATCTCCCAATAAGTTTTTTTCTCCCTGTTGCATTCCGGTGAAGATTGGTTTGGCGATTTTTGAGAAATTAGGAAACTCCTTTGTAAAAATTTTATCCTGCTCCGTTGCAGTAATAAAATTTACATACGCCAGCGCATGTCCCATTTCGTGCAAGCCAATATTGCAATCAGCCATTTGCCCGGATAATCCTTTAATAAAATTATCCCACGACAAATAAATTCCGGTTTGGTCAACATGACCCATAAACGGACGGGAATAAAATCCGTAATGATAATCATCGCGCAAAATGAAAATGTCGCCGAAATAATTCAGCATAAATTTATCAAGTCCGAATGTTAACTGCACAGCAACTGCGCTAACAAGGATCGGCATTTCAGCACTTTCCTGAACTTCGATGTAATGAAAGCGTTTTGCTTTTTTAAATAAATACGTTCTGAATAAAAATTTTCTTTGATCCTCCAGCCCAAGCCTGTTATAATATTTAACGTGGCTCGACACTACTGAATGATAAAAAGTTTCGTTGGAGAGAAAATTCCGGTATTGTTGCTTGATGTAAATCTTATTGTACAGGTAAGCAACGGGTTTATGGAGAACAAGTATCCCCATAACGAAAGACGCAATAATAATAATTTCCATAAGGTCCATTCTTTTTTGTAATTGAGGATTAACAATCGTTTAGATTGGGTCTCATTGGTTTGGATGGAACCATTATTCTTAGCTGGTAAGAGCAAAAAAGGTATGGATAGTTTAATCAGAGGAAATGAATAATAAGAAGGTGATACAAAGTAGAAAATATTTTTAAAAATTCGAAATAGAACAGACTTTTTTTTGCATTTTTTATAACTGTCTGATGGTTAGCTTGTTTCCCGCAGATTAATTATCCTGTCGCAGTTTTAAATTACCTTTGCACTCTTATAAATAATAAAAAAGTTTTGGATGTACAGGACACATACATGCGGAGAATTACGAATTACAGATGTCGGCAAAAAAATTACTTTAGTCGGATGGGTGCAAACCATCCGGAAATTCGGAAGCATTACATTTGTTGATCTGCGTGACCGTTATGGAATCACGCAACTTTTATTTGGTGAAGAATTGAATAAGGAATTGGACGAAAATTCTTTGGGAAGAGAATTTGTGTTGACTGCAACGGGAAAAGTTTCCGAGCGCAGCAATAAAAATAAAAATATTGAAACAGGTGATATCGAAATTATTATTTCTGAATTTCGGGTTCTTAATAAATCAGCCATTCCACCTTTTACAATAACTGATGAAACAGATGGTGGCGAAGATCTGCGCATGAAATTTCGTTATCTCGATCTGAGAAGAAACCTGGTGAAAAAAAATATAGAATTACGTTATGCAGTTAATCGCGCAGCAAGAAATTATTTGCATCTGAATAATTTCATGGATATTGAAACTCCTTTTCTTATTAAATCAACTCCGGAAGGCGCGAGAGATTTTGTTGTCCCATCAAGAATGAATGCCGGGCAGTTTTATGCATTACCACAATCGCCGCAAACTTTCAAGCAATTATTAATGGTGAGTGGTTATGACCGTTATTATCAGATCGTGAAATGTTTTCGTGATGAAGATCTGCGCGCTGACCGTCAACCTGAGTTTACACAAATAGATTGTGAAATGAGTTTTGTTGAGCAGGAAGATATATTGAACATGTTTGAAGGCATGATAAAATTTATTTTTAAAGAAGTGAAAGGAATTGATTATTCCGAAACGCTGGAACGCATGACGTGGGATGATGCAATATATAATTATGGAAACGATAAACCGGACATTAGGTTTGGAATGAAATTGAAACATATTGAAGATGTAACAAAAAATAGAGGATTTAAAATTTTTGATAACGCGGAAAAAATTGTGGCGATCGCAGTTGAGAATGCAAGCGAATACACGCGCAAACAATTGGATGAGTTGACAGAATGGGTGAAGCGTCCGCAAATAGGAATGTCGGGTTTAATTTATATAAGATGCAATGCAGATGGCTCTTTCAAAAGCAGTGTTGATAAATTTTTTGATAATGATGCGCTGAAATTAATTGCTGAAAAATGCAGCGCAGCATCCGGCGACTTAATATTAATTCTCGCAGGCAAACAAGAAAGAACTTTAAAAGCGATAAGTGAATTAAGGTTAGAGATGGGTGAAAGATTGGGGTTAAGAAAAAAAGAAGAGTTCAAACTGTTATGGATAACCGATTTCCCTTTGTTTGAATACAGTGAAGAAGATAACCTGCCTGCCGGACAGGCAGGCCGCTGGGTCGCGCGTCATCATCCGTTCACCGCGCCAAAGCCCGAGCATATTTCCGTGATGATAAATAATGATCCGGAAATAAAAAATGCTGAAGAATACTTACAACATCCATATTCAGCCATAAAAGCGAATGCTTATGATATGGTGTTGAACGGAAATGAAATTGGCGGCGGTTCAATAAGAATTTTTCAGCGAGATCTGCAGGAAAAAATGTTTGCCGCATTGGGAATGACGAAAGAAGAATCGTTACATAAATTCGGATTTCTCCTCGGCGCATTTGAATATGGCGCACCGCCCCATGGTGGAATTGCATTTGGTTTTGACAGGCTTTGCGCTATTCTCGGTGGCAGCGAAAGCATCAGGGATTTTATTGCCTTCCCAAAAAATAATTCCGGCAGAGATGTAATGCTCGACGCACCTTCAACAATTGATGATAAGCAGTTAAAAGAATTGCAGATTAGGCTGGATGCGAAATGAGATTTTAATTTAATTTCTCTTTTTTCTAAACAACAAAAAAAGGATTACTATCACCGCAAGAAGAATTACAATTTCTAAAACACCTTTGACTATACTCAGTTCTTTATCCTCGCCTTTTTTAATTTTATTTTTTGAGTTGTTAATGTATAAATTGACAGTCGGATAAAAATTATTAAGCTGTTTTACTTTTTCAAAACTGCTCAGTGCTTTGTGATAATATTTTTTATTGTAGAAATTCAGACCCTCCAAAAAAAGTTTTGTTGAATTGCTTTGCGCAGGTGTGATGTCGGCCGAATCAATATATTCATCCAATATCGAAATAGGAATTGCAAAATTTAGGCCTGCAGCCAATCCGCCGGTATTTTCTAAGCTGCCGAAAGTGGTAAGCCCGATCACTTCTCCTTTATTATTACAAACCGGTCCGCCGCTGCTTCCATGATTAATACTGGCATCCATTTGAATGACCGGCCAACCATTCACCGAATTTTTTATTGCGCTCACAATACCGGTTGTCAATGTGGGTTCAATCGCAGATCCCGCAGAAACAAAATCATTATTCGTTACCGGACCAGGATAACCATAAACAAAAAGTTGTTCGCCAACGTCGGGCAATTCACTACCATCAATTTTAAGCGTAGGCAAAGTAGAGTCGCCATCAATTTTTAAAATGGCTACATCTTTACCTGGCATTTGCGAACCTTTGACTATTACCGTAGCTAATTTCTTAATAACAGAATTTTCATTTGCATCGTGCGGGTACACCACATAAATATTTTTTTTCAGATCGTACAATGACATTGGGAACAAACGCGTGTACACCGAAGCGAAAGTGTTGTACAAAGAGCTTTTCTGTTGCTCTGTAAATTTCGCCGCCCATGAATTTTGGAGTGCTTGTATATT
>DATHPY010000638.1:0-12963 GCA_035483315.1 Puia sp.
GTGGAAAGATTTGAGCTGTGGTATTATAGCGGCTGCTCACTGTTTCTAAACCCACCGCTCAATAGTAACATAACCGATGAACGGATTGCGACGCAAGAATGATGCTATGAAAAACTGAAGCTGGAATCCAAGTATGAACTATAAACTATTAGCTATGAAGTTTTTTTACAAAACTCATACTTCATAACTCATAGCTCATACTTATTTACGATTACTTTTTTAACTGAAAATCTGGATGTCCGCATTGCCACATTGCAAATGCAAATTGATCGGCAAAGTTTGCAAAGGTCACTGATTTATCTTCTGTAAAATGTCCGTTATCATAATTTACTTTCATGATTACCGGTCTCCCTGAAGTAGTTGCATTTTGTAATGCAGCCGCAAATTTTCCCGGCTCCCAGGCAATAACGCGTGGATCATTCCACCCGCCGATGCAGATCACCGCCGGATAATTTGTATTTTTTACTACATGCTGTACGCCGTCCATTTCGTAAAGCGATCTGCATTCAACGCTGTCTTTTACAGTACCAAATTCCGGAATGTTAGCCGGACCATTTGGCGCAAGTTCCATTCGCATGGCATTTGCACAACCGACATTACAGATCGCCGCCGCATACAGATCCGGTCTTTCTGTAATTGCCCTGCTGATCAAAACTCCGCCTGCACTTGTTCCTGTTCCTGCTAATTTTTTTGCAGAAGTATATCCGTTTGCAATTAAATATTCTGCGCAGCTATTAAAATCTTTCCACGTATTTGGCTTGGTGGTTTTATATCCTGCTTTGTACCATGCCTCACCTTTTTCACTTCCGCCACGAACGTGCGGTATGGCAATTACAACGCCTTTTATTGCCAATGCATTTTCCAGATAATCGAAATACGGCGACATGCTAATTCCATAAGCGCCATAACTATCCATTAAACAAATACTGGAGCCATCTTTTTTTAATCCTTTTTTATAAATGATGGAAAGAGGAATCATCGTTCCGTCGTGACCTTTTGCTTCTACTTCTTCCACTATAAGATCTGTATATGCTGCAGGATAAACCGGCGGTTTATTAAATGTGCTCGGAGAAATTGCATCTGTTTCGGCATTCAAATTAAATTCAGTGTATGGTTTATTCCAGGAAGTGATACCAATAAAACAATCGTTCGTTGTATTGTCAAAACAGAAAACACCTGCAGAACCTGAATAAGGCAATTTTATTTCAGTTGTTTTTTTTGTTTTGAAATTATACTTGTAAATAAAATTATTAATGCCATTGCTATAATTCAGCAGCAAATAATCTTTGCAATGTGTTATTGACTCAAGCGTTTGGTTTGGCCTTTCTTCGGCGATCGTTTCCGCTTTGCTCCAATTTAAATTAGATAAAGTGGTATGAATAAGTTTGTAATTTTTTACATTTTTACTTGTGATGGCATATACATCATCGCCAATAATTTCTCTGCCTCTTACAATTTTATCGTCAGGCACACATAAAATTTTCCAATCTATTTTTGAAGAATTCAATTGAGCCGACGGAGCGAAATAAGTAAACATTTCGTTCCGCACGTTGGAAAGATCAGCGAAAATATAATTTTTAGAATCTTTGTTTAACCCGGCAAAAGGAAGATCGTTTGCCTGAATATTTAAGCCGGGATAAGTATCATCACTAAAAAAATCAATATCATTTTTAACATCATCTCCCAGCTTGTGCAATTTTGTTTTTGTATGTAATTCAAATTCGGGGCTGGTATTATCGCCGGTTTTTTGAGAGAAATAAGTGAATGCTTTATTATCAAAAGTCCAACTTATCGGACCAAACCAACTTGGATAAATAGATTCTGGAAGAAAAGTTTTTGAATCTACATCCATCACTTTGATAGTTGATATTTCTGCGCCTGCTGCTGAATAGGAGATAATAACTTTTTTTCCATCGTAACTCGGCAAAATACTTTGGATGGAAAGTTTTTTGTCTTTAATGTATGTAGTCGGATCAAATAATAATTGTTCTTGTCCATTCATACCTTCGCGATAATATAATTTCGCAACATTTTCTCCGGGCATTGTTTTACGGTAAAATATTCTTCGGTTCTCATAATCACGCCCATTGATGCGCGGTGGTTGCAGTTTGTCGAGCATTTTCCATTCTGCAATTAACTCATCACGTCCCGAAATTTTATTTAAGATAGAATTACTGAGATCTGCTTGTTGTCTGAACCAAATAACAACTGCAGAATCTTTAAAATTTTCCAGCCAGCGATATGGATCTTTATAATTGACTCCAAAATAAGTGTTGCTGCTATCAACTGTTTTTGTTGCCGGATAATTGTATTGTGCAAATGACGACAGGAAACAACAAATTACAATTGCGAGTGTGATAAACTTTCTCATGTTAGTAGAGTTTTGGTGTTCAGGTTAAATAATGAGGAAAGAACATTAAGTTAAGAAATCTCTTTTGATGTTGAAGAAAAAAGCTGACCGTTGCCCGCTGACAGACGATAGAAATAGTTCGTGACTTAAAAGGGAACCCCAATGTTAACGTAGCCAATCACGCGATGTACCTGGTCGCAATACATGGCGCTGACCTCAATCGGACCAAGCGCGAAATTGTAAGAAAATGTAAGCGCATAACCTGATAAAAAATCCGGCGCAGTAAAATATGAACTCGTTGTAAAAAAATTATTGAACAGCACATTTGCTTTTGCTGTAAGAAAACTGTTGTTGAAAATTTGATAACGATATCCCAACTGCATTTCGGCAACAGTTGGCGAATAAATTGTTCCCTCACGTAAACCGGCAAAAGTAATTTGATTGTGAAATGTGTTTATCAATCCGCCGATCACAAATTCATTCATGATGTTATTGGTGTAATTAAAATTAATTCCTGCCTGCGCATTAATAATAAAACTGCTTTTTTTGGCGAGTTGAATATATCCTTCCTCATTAAATAAAACACGTTGATAAGGAGTTCTTGAAAAAACGGAATCAGTGTTTGAACCGGTCAGGTGTGCGGTTACGTTGGGATTTTGCGGAAAAACATAATCAGCTTCTGCATCAATTTTTACTCCCCGCCGCGGAAAAATTTCTCTGTCTAATGTATTATGTTTGAAAAAAACATAGCTCGTTGTAAAATTATTTTTTCCCTGGAATTCCAATGAAGAAGTAAGTGAAGGTTTGTAGCTGATAAATTCAGTTCTTGTTCCAATACCGACTGTGATGTTCCTGCTTGTTGAATAATCAAATTTGCCATCGAATTTTAAATAATTCTGAGAATACAAACCCGCTTCTTTGTAATCAGTGTATGTTGTGATAGAGAGGTTATCGTATTGGATTGACGGAGTAAAAGTGAAATTACTTAGTCGCCCGAGATATTGTAAATGTTCCGCCCTTACTCTGAAATTATCACCAATATTAATCGTTACAAGGCTGCGCGAATTTGGCGTAAAAAGATCTCTCGATGTAAGATTAAATATTGCGGCAATGCCATTGAACTGATCGTAATGCAAATTTATTTTTGCAAACGTGAGCGCGTTTTCAGTGACGTCGAAAATAATTTTTGCAGTGCTCTCATTTATTGGTTGTAAAGAATAATTAACGCGGCTGTAATATCTTGTTCCTGCCGCTCGTCTTACCATGTGCAATAAATTTTCCGACGAATAATAATGCCCACGATAAAAATCCATTGAGTGAAGAAAAAAATCTTCTGAAGTTCTTTCCAACCCATGCACTTCAACGAAAGGGATTTTTACCGGTTTCTCCTGTTGGAGCGGCTTCTTTTTTATTTCTTCACCACCATAAATTGCATTCAGTGAATCAGCCATTTTTTTAAAGACCGGATATAATTGTCTTCCTCTTTCAATTCCCATCTCAATAATTTTATCAGCATCTCCAAAACTTCCCATTGAATATTTTTCCATGTGAAATGGAATATAAATATTGCAAAGCGGCACTTCTTTAC
This sequence comes from Puia sp., assembly GCA_035483315.1. GTDB lineage: Bacteria > Bacteroidota > Bacteroidia > Chitinophagales > Chitinophagaceae > Puia. The sequence goes on from DATHPY010000638.1 coordinate 3,939, forward strand.
GCGTGTCTTCCGACTCACGAAAAAAAGCGATCTGTAATAAAACCTGCAATGCATTATTTACTTTATCTGATGTAAGTAATTCATTGGTAACATTGCTGCCGATGACAAAATCGGCACCCATTTTTTTCACATCAGTCACCGGGAAGTTTCTAACAACACCACCATCAACTAATTTTTTCCCTTTATAATCAACAGCAGTAAAAATAGTGGGGATTGCCATACTTGCACGGAGAGCATTAACCAATTCGCCGGAGTCGAGCACCACAGCTTCTCCGGTTGAAATATCAGTAGCAATGCATTTAAAAGGGATGGGAAATTTATTAAACTCTTTTATTTTATAAACCGGGTAAAAAAATTCCGCAAACTTTAACCACAATTCCTGTCCTTCCAAAAAACCTGTTGAAAATCTGAACCAGTTGTTTACCCACGGGAGTTCAACATCGTATTTACTGTACTCACTTTTTTCTTCCATCGTAACGTTGCGCAGCGACAATTGATTTGATAATAAAAAGTCCCAGTCAATTTTTTTTGCCAACGTTTCAATTGAATCTGCTGAATACCCAACAGCATACATTGCGCCGATAATAGCGCCCATGCTGGTTCCGGTGATGTAATCAATTTTTAAACCTGCGGAGTCAATTGCTTTGAGAATACCAATATGCGCCAATCCTTTTGCTCCACCACCGCTGAGTGTTATGCCAATTTTTGGACGCTTATTTGCTAAATTGTTTTGAGCAAAAACCGTGAAAGAAAAAATCACTAATAAGTAAGCAAGAAAGTATTTCATGAATAAGTCTTTCTCATATTATTTGCAGCAAACAAATTAATAAATTCAACCCGAAGTATTACAATTTAAGATGTTAAAGCTGCTTCCAATTTCATTATTTTTTCAAAAACAACCTCGTATTCTTTATTGACAACGTTTAATTCTCCACTTATTTTTTTATAGTTTGTTTCGGCTTCGATGAATTTATTTTTGTCTGAATAAGTAGACGAATCCGATAACGAAGCTTCTAATTGATTTTTTTGTTTTGTAAGATTTGCGATTTTTTCTTCAAGCTCCTGAAAAATGCGCTGCTGTTTTTGAAGTTCTTTTTTTTGTTCTTTATTAATAGGAGAGTTGTTAGTTGGTTGTTGATTTGCAGAGTTGCCCGTTGACCGTTGAGCGTTGGCTGGCTCTAATTTTGATTTTTCAATATTATCCTGAGTAGGTTTTTCTATCAACGAACCACGGCCAACAGTCAACGAATTTCGTTCTTCAGTCTTCTTCCGCTCTTCCATTCTTTCTTTCCACGCAACCCATTCTTCATAACCGCCTTTAAATTCTTTTATTTCATGATCAACTATTTCCCAAATTTTATTCGCCGTTTTTGAAACAAAATAACGATCGTGGCTCACCAGTATCATACTGCCTTCATATTTCGTAAGCGCATCTATCAACAGGTCACAACTATGCATATCAAGGTGATTGGTAGGTTCATCCAGCATTAAAAAATTGGCCTTGCTTACAATTACTTTTGCCAGCGCAACTCTTGCTTTTTCACCACCACTCAATATTTTTATTTTCTTATCGCTGTCATCACCGCTAAAAAGAAAACAACCGAGCAAGCTACGAAGCTCAAGCTCATTCATCTGGCTGCCGCATTCTTTCATTTCATCAAGAATGGTATTGTTTACATTCAATGCTTCCAACTGATGCTGCGCGTAAAAACTTTCTTCTACATTATGTCCCCATTTTCTTTCGCCATGACTGAATGTTTCCACACCGGCAATGATCCGCAATAACGTTGATTTACCTCTTCCATTGGCGCCTATCAATGCAATTTTATCGCCACGGTCAATTTCTATTGTTGAATTTTCAATGATAACATTATCACCAAATGCTTTTGAAACATCTTTTAATTCAACCAGCACTCGTCCGGGAGTTTTATCTACACGAAAATTGATACGGATATTCGGACGTTCTATTTCAGCATCTTCTATGCGCTCCAGCTTGTCGAGTTTTTTCATAATGCTTTGCGCCATCGCAGCTTTACTTGCTTTGGCACGAAAACGTTCTACCAATCTTTCATTTTGACGAATATAATCCTGCTGATTTTCATAAGCCTTCTGTTGCATTTCCACGCGGATGGCTTTTTCTTTTTCATAATAATCATAGTTGCCATTGTAGATGTTTAACTGCTGCTGGTACACTTCAACAATTTTTGTAACCATACGATTCAAAAAATATTTATCATGACTTACTATCACGACAGAACCCTGGTAACGTTGCAAATATTTTTCAAGCCATTCGATGGAAGGAAGATCAAGATGGTTTGTCGGTTCATCGAGTAATAACAGATCAGGTTGCTGCAAGATCATTTTTGCAAGCAATACGCGCATGCGCCAACCACCGCTGAATTCTTTATATGGACGTTGCAGATCTGCATTCGCAAATCCTAATCCTTGCAATACTTCTTCTGTTTTGTGATGAATATTATATCCATCTAACAATTCTAATTCGTGCAATTTGTCTGAATAATCGTGCACTAATTTTTCATCCCCTGTTATTTCCAATTCTTTTCCTAATGTTTCAATTTCTTTTTCCAGTTGCAATACTTTTTCAAAAGCGCTCATTGCAACGGCAAGAATGGAATCGTTCGTATCAAAACTTAAAAGATCCTGGTGAAGATAGCCGATGGTTGTTGTTCTGCTGCGTTCAACTGTTCCGGCTGATGGCTGATATTCTCCCACAAATAATTTTAGTAGCGTTGATTTTCCCGTTCCGTTGTAGCCAATTAATCCAATTCTTTCATTTGGCTGAATATGCCATGTAGCGTCTTCTACAATGGTTCTTGCGCCAAATTCGAAAGTGACATTCTGTAAACCTGCGAGCATAGTAAGAAAAAATTTTTGTTAAATGAACATGCAAAAATAATGCAAAGAATATGGATGCGTTTTTCGCCCTACATTTGCTCAAAATTTCCCGATGAAAAGAATAATATTAATACTTGTAATTGTTTTGATTGCTGCAGGTGCCGTTTGGAAATTATTTTTAGACAAAACCGAGAATAAACCCGAACCTGAAAAAGATAAACCACTCACAATCGGCAAAAATTCCGATGCATTTACCAAATCTTTTTCTGAATTGATGAGCAGCTATTATCAATTAAAAGATGCCCTTGTAGATTGGGATACAGCAAAAGCGAATCAGGCAGCTTTGTTAATAAAGCAACGTGCGGATAGTTTGCCGATGAAACAATTAAAAGCAGATTCAACAATTGTGTTGACTGCGGAAAACCTCGCCGGAAGTGTAAGCAATGAAGTAAAAGGATTTGTTGGCGAGCCAACCATCGAGCAAAAACGCAGGGAGTTTAATATGATAACCGATGAATTGTATAATTTAATAAGAACTGTTCGGTATGATGGCGAAACAATTTATCACCAGCGTTGCCCGATGGCATTCAATGAAAGTGAAGAAGGTTTTTGGTTGAGCAACACAAATAAGATCGTCAATCCATATCTCGGAAATAAACATCCGAAATACAATGGTAAAATGGTTGGTTGCGGTGAAGTTGTTGACTCGCTGGATTTTTCAAAAAAATGATTTTAGGTATAAGATATGAGCTATAAAGTATGAGCTGAGTATGTTATTTGCGGTTTTTAATTTTTAGTTCATGTTCATACTTCCCTTCGTAATTATGAAAAGAATTCTATTGGCTGCCGTTTTTTGTTCTGTGAGTTTGATATCTTCTGCTCAAAATAAATTTACCATTACCGGTTACGTTAAAGATTCTTTATCCGGCGAAACACTTATCGGCGCAACAGTTTCCATCAATGGAAAAAATAACGGAATAGCCAGCAATCAATACGGATTTTACTCCATCACTTTACCAGCAACTGATTACATTCTTTCCTGCACGTATGTTGGTTACGATTCAAAACAAATAAATATTTCTCTCCAAAAAAACATGGAGTTTAATTTTTTATTATCTCCAAAAGTGAGTACCAATAAAGAGGTCGTTATTTCTTCCGTAAGAAAAGATGCGAATGTAAAAAATGCGCAAATGGGGAGAGTTAGTTTATCCATGGAGCAGGTAAAATCTTTACCCGTAATTTTTGGCGAAGTGGATATTTTAAAAACACTGCAACTATTGCCCGGCGTGCAAAATGCCGGCGAAGGAAATATCGGTTTGTATGTTCGCGGCGGCGGACCAGATCAAAATTTAATTTTGTTGGATGATGCGATCGTTTATAATACCGGTCACTTGTTTGGTTTCTTTTCCATTTTTAATTCGGATGCAATAAAAAATACAACACTAATAAAAGGCGGAATGCCGGCACAATACGGCGGCCGACTTTCTTCTGTTCTTGATGTTGCAATGAAGGAAGGCAATGAAAATAAATTTCAAGTGGATGGCGGCATAGGATTAATCGCGTCTCGATTTTCGTTGCAGGGACCGATCAAAAAAAATAAAGCATCATTTATTATTTCTGCGCGCAGAACGTATATTGATGTCCTCACAAAACCATTCATTCCAAAGTCAAGTAATTATTATGGTTCAGGATATTATTTTTATGATCTCAACACAAAAGTAAATTATCAGTTCTCTGAAAAAGACCGTCTTTATCTCAGCGGTTATTTCGGCAGAGATGTTTTTAATTTTGATAATGCGCAACGTTCATTCAAAGCAAATATTCCCTGGGGAAATGCAACAGCTACGTTAAGATGGAATCATGTTTTCAACCGCAAATTATTTGCAAACACCACGTTAGTTTATAACGATTATAAATTTGGATTTGATGCAAGCCAGCAGGATTTTGAAATTCAACTTTCTTCCGGCATTCACGATCTTACTGCAAAAACAGATTTTGATTATTTTCTTACTCCGCAACACAAAATAAAATTCGGCGGACAATTTACTTATCACACATTTTCTCCCAATATTTTAAGTGGTCGTTCCGACACAACCGTTTTTGTTCCGAATAATTCCAATAAAAAATATGCTAATGAAGCTGCAGTGTATGTGCAAGATGACTGGACGATCAGCGATAAGCTACAAGCCAATGTAGGCTTGCGTTTGAGCGGTTTCTCGCAAATTGGTCCGTATACAATTTATAAAACGGATTCCAATGGAAATAAATTAGACAGCACTGGTTACAAACGCGGTCAGCCCGTAAAAACTTATGGCGGATTAGAACCAAGATTTACATTGCGATATTCATTAAATGATGAAACATCGCTCAAAGCATCTGTAGTTCACAACCTGCAATACATTCATCTCGTCAGTAATTCGGGAACAACATTGCCGACTGATTTGTGGGTTCCGAGTACGTATCGTGTAAAGCCACAAATTGGCTGGCAATATTCCGCGGGCGTTTTTAAAAATTTTGAAGAAAATACTTACGAAACTTCTGTTGAACTTTATTATAAAACAATGCATAATCAAATTGAATATGCCGCTGGATACACGCCTTCATTACAAGATCCAGAGCAATCTTTTGTATTTGGAAAAGGCTGGAGTTACGGTGCAGAATTTTACGTAAATAAAGCCCGCGGAAGATTGACGGGATGGATTGGTTATACTTTATCATGGACGTGGCGGCAATTTCCGCAGTTGAATAATGGCGAAAAATATCCCGCAAAATATGATCGTCGTCATGACTTAAATGTTGTTGGCGCGTATGAATTAAATAAGCACTGGAAATTATCTGCGGTATTTGTTTTTGCAACCGGCAACGCAACAACATTACCAACGCAATTTTATATTATTCAGGGTGTGCTCACGCAGGAGTACAGCAAAATAAATCAATATCGTTTACCGGATTATCATCGCCTCGATCTCGCGGCAACGTACACGCCAACGTTCAAACCAAATAAAAAAGTTCATGGCAGTTGGGTGTTCAGCATTTATAATGTGTACGATCACCTCAATCCTTATTTTATTTATTTCGATCAAACCGGCAATCCTTATAATGGAACTTTAAAAGTTTCCGCGCGGCAGGTTTCTTTATTCCCAATCATTCCTTCGGTTACCTGGAATTTTCATTTTTAATAAAATATTTTTTAAATACAGGCTTCGGTTTTTCATAGCGTCATCGTTGCGTCGCAATCCTTTCATCGGTTGTGCTACTATTGAGCTGTGGTTTCAAAGCGTGGTTTCCTCTCTGCGTACTCCCCGCCTCTGCGTGAAATATTTTAAAGTTTTTCATTCGCCCAATAACCAAATCATTTTACCTTTCATCAAACTAATTTCTTTTTCATTTTTTCAAATATGGTAACTTGAATATTCAACTGTTTAAACTATCAACACATGAGAAAGCTATTTTTTCTTCCACTATTATTTTTTGCAGCCGGTTTATTTGCGCAAGATGAAAAGTTGGACATGGACATGATTCAAAAGATCCGCAATGAAGGATTGAACAATTCGCAAGTAATGGAAATTATTTTTAACCTGACCGATGCAAGCGGTCCGCGACTTGAAGGATCACCCGGATTTTTTCGCGCAGCAAATTGGGCGAAAAATAAATTAGCATCCTGGGGATTGCAAAATGCAAAACTTGAACCATGGGGCGATTGGGGTAAAAGCTGGGAGCTGCAAAAGTTTTATATCGCATTAACTACTCCTTATTATAAACCTTTGATAGCTTTCCCAAAATCGTGGACATCAGGAACTAATGGTTTACAAAATGCAGAAGTTATTTTGGTTGATGCAAAAGATTCCGCTGCCCTTTTAACGTACAGCGGAAAACTCGCCGGCAAAATTATTATCACATTGCGGACAGATACATTGATCCCCACTTACAAAGCCGATGCTGCAAGACTTGCTGATTCCACTTTGCAAAAAATGGCGGATTACGATCCTAAAAATGTTCCGGAAAGGCAACGCGGCGGCCAGCGTGGAAATTTTCGAGGACAAATGCAGTTGATCAATCAATTAAAAGACATGGCGAAGAAAGAAGGAGCAGTTGCCATATTAAGCACGAGTCCGCGCAATGCAGAAGGAACAATTTTTGTACAAGGCGGCGGACTGTTTGCACCAAACACTCCAGAAAATTTTTTAGACATCTCGATTGCTTATGAAGATTACATGACTTTGCAACGATTGATTCAGCACAACATTCCTGTCAAACTTGACCTTGATACAAAAACACAATTCTCCAGCGATGATGTGAAAGGATATAATGTAGTTGCAGAAATTCCCGGCACAGATAAAAAATTAAAAGATCAATTGATAATGATCGGTGGCCATCTCGATTCATGGCATGGAGCAACTGGTGCAACTGATAATGCTGCGGGTTGTGCAACGATGATGGAAGCGATCCGCATTTTAAAAACTGTCGGCTTCAAACCACGTCGCACTATTCGCATTGCATTGTGGGGCGGAGAGGAAACAGGATTATTCGGTTCACGCAATTATGTAAAAAATCATTTCACAGATACAACTACAAAAAAATATAATGCTGAAGGCGATAAACTTTCTGTGTATTTAAATTTGGATAACGGAAGCGGAAAGATCCGTGGCGTGTACACGCAAGGAAATGATAGTGTGAAACCGATCTTTGCACAATGGCTGAAACCATTTAATGATCTTGGCGCTTCTACAATTACATTGCAAAATACAGGTGGCACCGATCATCTTTCATTTGATGCGATTGGTTTGCCGGGTTTTCAATTTATACAAGATCCGATCGAATACGATACAAGAACGCATCACAGCAATATGGATTCTTATGATCATTTGCAGGCAGATGATCTGAAACAAGCAGCAACAATTATCGCGTCATTTATTGTTGATGCTTCACAACGTGATGCAAAAATTCCAAGAAAACCATTTGTGCCGAGACCAGCAGGTGGGAGAGGAAATTAGCGAGGTATAAACTATGAGGTATTAAATCAGAAGCATTTCTTACTTTTGATTTAATACCTCATACTTATTTCGGTTTATAAATAAATTTTACCGACGCGCTTTTTTGTTCGCTTGAAGAAAGATAAACATCGAATCTTTTTTCGCCGGCTGTAACTACCATCAGCGCTGTATTTGGTGGAATTGTTCCAAGATTATCCGCATACATTATCAACTCATATTCCGTTCCGGGAAAAGCGTTAAAAAATATTGTCAGCGGTTTGTCGGTCAGGCGTTGCTGGTATAATAACAGTTTATTGTTTACAAGAACAGTAATCGTATCGCCGTCAATTTCAGCATCGTCATAAAATTCAAGTTTGATATTTGAGGTATCAACGATCAGCGTTTTAGTCAATTTTAGTTCACGTGGTTGCAGGTGTAATGTTTTTTGCAGATCGGCAAGTGTATCGTTTTGGTCAATGTCAACCGGGAAATCAGAATGCGAGGATTTTTTTAAAGAAATTTTTCCGGGCGGACAAGAGTTTCGCCTATCCATGATATGTCCTTTCCATTCTCCGCTTAACGTTTCATCGTTTCCATTTTTTTCATAGGTCAAATCGTATGTTTTGATGCATGGCGCACAGTCTCTCGGAATACTATATTCCAAAACTTTATTTTCAATTAAAACAAGACGATGCGTTTGCGGATTATATTTTCCGGTAAAAGATAGCTTCACAAATTTTGTTGTGTCGTAATAATCGTAAGCTTTTCCTGTGATGGTGTTATTGGAAAAATTGATTTGAAATTCTATAAAATACTGCGAATAGCAACCACCGGCGCCTTGCGTTAAAATGCCTTTCCATATTCCATTAAGGTTATCGGCAAAAATAAAAACAGGAAATAAAAAAAATAATATCGCTATAATAAAACGCATCCGCAATTTTAAATGGAAGTTAGGAGATAGCAATTGCAATCAGCAAAAAATTATTTGAATGGCGAAAATGTTAGGAGTCCGAAGTCGGAGGTCAGAAGTATGAAATAAAAAATATGAAGCTCACTAACTGTCGTGCGCATCTTCCGACTTCGGACTTCAAACCTCCAACTTCATACTTCGCTACTTCGGTTTTTCGTACTTGAAAATTACCGTTGCATTTTTTTGTTCAGTGGAAATAATACGCACTTCATATCTTTTGTCGCCG
>DATHPY010000639.1:0-2885 GCA_035483315.1 Puia sp.
TTATTATGCCCAACAACTTTTGCATCAGCAAAAGGCAAACCATTACCACCGCTGAATTTGTTTTGCGCGGCAATTCCGCCGATCCAGTCCATTGTTTGTTTCATCCAAATTTGAATTTGCTCAGGAGAAGCAACGCTATTGCCGTCCTGGTGTCTGAAAATTAAAATAAACTCATCCATCGTTTTAAATTTTATTTGTTATAATTTTTGATTTACACTTTTATAACAAACAAGGTTATTGAAATTGGACAACCCGAAAAAATATTTTGAAAATAATCATGTTCTTAGCGGTTATGCTACTATTAAGCATCGTTCCATCGCACTCTTGTACTGTAACAATTCTATTGAGCGCTTCATATACGGCAAGTGCAAAAATTTTCGAAGGCATCTGACGGCTATAGCACGATGATAAATTTCATAATGCAGTTGCAGCCGTCTGATGCCTCACTCCTGTTAGCAAGAACACCAACACCCGCAAGAGTCATTCAACAAAATGCCAGCAAACTCCGGCGATATCAATAATATTCATTTCAATTCCATAAGGCATTTTTGTCGGACGTTCACTAACGCGAATGCCATATTTCTCCGTCAGTTTTTTTCTTTCACTTCTTTCCAAAATTCTTCTGCATTCTCAATTCTGACAGTCAATATAAAATTCTCGGCAAATTCTTTGTTATCGAATCTTTGCAAAATAAATTTACAGCCGTCTTTGTCAAAGTCAACATAATCACCCTCGTCACATATAATAGTAAAACCCAATTCCTGGAACAATTGTTTGGAAGCTTCAAAATCTTTTCCTGATGTAACAAACGGTTGCAGCGATAAAAATTTCATATTCTCGATTTATTGATAAAATTGCTGATGATTAAAATTATAAAGTCAAATTAAAATTAAGCGATGTTTTTTGCATTAAAAGAATGCTTGTATAAGCCAACATCAATTAAACAGGTCCAAAGAAGAAAATACAGAAAAATTATTTTTTGTACAAGAAGCAAAATAAATTAATAACCCCGCTTTGTAATAAAGAAAATTATTAAGCGCTACAAGCGGAAGTATAAAAATTCCTACCCGAAATAATTTTATCCATTTTAATTCGAGCAATCCGATAAATGTTCCGATAACGGCGATCAAACCAAACACTGTTGCGACGTTTATAACAATATCATGAAGGTTGGTGGAAATAAACATTATCGAAATCATCGAAGCAAATCCTGAAATCTGAACGATCAATTTTCTTGATTTTCTGAATCCTGTTTGTTTTGGAAAAATATACCAAAAGATCATAAGCGTTACACAAAGAAAAAACATGGCAATAATTGCAATTGGTCTTGCAGAATTGTGCTGACCATTAACTGCATTTTCATTTAACAGGTTGCACCAATAATTTTGAGTCCAGCTAAAGCCAATGGAGTTTTTGTCAACCTGCGAACCACCGGGATAAAAAAGTAGCGACAATATATAATAATAGATAAATTAATGTACCGAATAAAGGCGTGAGTAACCAAATATTTTGTTTCGATCTGAAAATGTTTGCCAACTGATTAAATTATTTTATTTTCCCTGCAATTTTTCCAATTTTTTCCTGGTGTCGGGATTTTCTTTTATTGATAAAGACTTTTTGTAACTTTCGATCGCTTTATCTTTTTCACCTTTTGCATCATACAGATCGCCAAGTGAATCAAAAGCATTGAAACTCTCCGGATAATTTGCTGTGTTTAATTTAAATAAGTATTCCGCTTCTTCATATTTTTTCTTACCCAATTCCTGGTAGCCTAAATTATTAGCCATGTCTTCAGGCACTTTCACCTTATAACCAAAATGTTTTGATATATCATCGTAATGTTTTTCAATTTTATTTATTACTGCCATATTGGTATTTATCTGCTCAGCGAGTGTAAGTTTCATTGGATAAAAACCAAAAAGAAAATGAAGCGCGTCATATTCTGTAATTAATGGAACAGAACCGTGATCATCGCTATCGTAATATTTATATTGATAGCTTATCCCGTTCTGTTTGTTAAGAAGAAAATATTTATTCAACTCCAAAATAGAGCGGATATGACGGGTAAATGCAGCGCTGTCTTTTTGCACTTTCATTGTATCCATACCGGAATTCATGGTATTTGCAATTCCTAAAAATACATTCATGTTTGGAAATTGCCGGGTTGCCAATGCATCTTTTGTTTCGCCCAATAACTTTTTGTGATCCCACCACATGCTTGGATCAATTACAATATAAGCATTAAATAAATTGGTATGATGAATTAGTGTGTTCATCGCCGTTAGTCCGCCAAAAGAATGCCCGATAAGTATTTTATAGGGTTCTGTCGGGTATGCTGAATCAATATGCGGCATCAGTTCTTTTTCAATGAACTCAATAAATTTTTCTCCGCCGCCTGAGGTTTTTGTAAAATTGCTGTCCATAAATGGCGGATCAGACTTAACATGAGTCGGCGTAAGATCTCTCGTTCTGTCTGTGTTGGGAATGCCGACAACGATCATTTCCGGGCAAATAGTATTACCATTCACCGAACTTAATTGTTGTATCATGCCAACCACGGAATAAAAATGCGCATCACCATCCAATAAATAAACTACGGGGTAACGTTGTTTGGAATAGATATCATTCGCTCCACTATTGGGAACATACACCCAAACGCTTCTGTCTTCATCTAAAATTTTTGAATGTATTTTATCAATATCCCCAAGAATAACTTTATTATCTGTTTGAGCTTTTACACAAAAAGATAAGATCAGTAAAAATAAAAACGGTGATTTTTTCATGCAGTTAAATTAATTGGTGAGAAACGGTTGCAACTAAAATTACAAAAGTTAGCAGTATGAAAATAATAAGTTGTTTTACATCGCCCGGCTTCCGGTATTATT
>DATHPY010000640.1:0-3099 GCA_035483315.1 Puia sp.
TTTGCAATATTATTGTTAGCATCTAATTTAAAACGAAATACTTCCTCATCAGTAGACGCATACAAGTAGCCGTTTTTAATAGCGATTCCTGTTCCCGGAAAATTTCCAAACCCACTGATGTCTTCCGCTTTGCCATCTCCGTTTGTATCACGAAGGCGAATAATGCCGTTGCCATTTTTTAGTCTCGCTAACTTTACATATACATCACCGTTAGTGTTTACAGCTATATGACGGGCGCCGCCTAGATTATCAGCAAAAACCACGGCGTTAAAGCCAGACGGCAGTTTTAATGTTACGTCGTCGGCGTTTGTGTTATCTTTTTTTGTAGAATCGCCATTTGAATTGTTTGTAGAATTGTCGTTTGAATTATTTGCACATGCATATAATGAAACAACACAAAGTACAATCAGAGCGGAAAAAGATCTCGAAAATAACTGTCTCATAAATTTATAAATATTGAGTGTTTAAAAGGAAGACGAAAGTTACGTCATCTTAGTTTGAAAATTGCTGTAAGGCTATTATCAATTCTTTATTTTCCTGTTCCGTTCCTACTGTTATCCGAAGACATCCTTCGCATAATTCTACTTTACTTCTGTCGCGAACCACAATTTCTTTCCCCAATAAATAATTATACACTGATTTTGGATCAACAAATTTTACTAATAAAAAGTTTGCATCGCTCGGAAAAATCTCTTCTACAATATTTAACTCTTTTAAACTTTTTCTAAGATCTTCACGCATTGTTACAATAGCGCGGATCATTTCGTTTACGTCGTCAACATTTTCCAAAGCTTTCAACACTAATTCCTGCGATGACTGACTAATGTTATATGGCGGCTTTACTTTATTGTACACATCTATTATGGCTTCGCTCGCAAAAGCCATGCCCAGCCTCAATCCTGCGAGTCCCCAGGCTTTACTCAACGTTTGCATCACTATTAAATTCGGGTAATCGCCGAGTTCCTGGATAAAAGATCTGTGCCGCGAAAAATTAATATACGCTTCGTCAATAACCACCAATCCGTGGAAATTATTCAGCACCGTTTCAATATCTTCCCTGTTCATAGAATTGGCAGTCGGGTTATTGGGTGAACATATCCAAATCAGTTTTGTGTTCTCATCAATAAGATTTTCCAAATGAATTAAGTCCAGTTGAAAATCATCGAGCAAAACCGCCCGACGAACTTCCACATCATTAATATTTGCGTTTACTTCATACATTCCGTAAGTGGGTGGATTAATGATCACGTTATCTTTTCCCGGGTTACAAAATGCGCGATATAAAATATCAATACACTCATCGCTTCCATTTCCCAAAAAAATATTTTGCAGCGGAACTCCTTTTATTTTACTTATTGCTTCTTTCACTTTCCACTGATGCGGATCTGGATACCGGTTATACCATACCGTTAGTGGCGAGCCAAGGCTGTTTTCATTCGCATCGAGAAAAATTTTTGCAGTTCCTTTAAAATCATCCCGCGCGGAAGAATAAGGAATTAGTTTTTTAATATTTTCTCTTAACAGGTTTTCTAATTGAAACATTTTTGTTTGTCTGAACCAGGATTTATCTGATTTTACTGATTGAACTGATTCAGATTATATCAATTTTCATTAAGTAGGTGACTAATTTTTAATTTTTGATTGTTGGCTTTTTTCAGAAGAATCAGTCAAATCAGATAAATCCTGGTTCAGACGAATTCTCACCCCTTCAGCATGCGCACTCAATCCTTCGGCTTCTGCCATTATTTCAACTGTCTTTGCAATTTCGGTTAATCCTTGCCGCGAGAGTTGTTGAAAAGTGATTTTTTTCACAAAACTATCAACACTCACACCGCTGTAACTTTTTGCATAACCATTAGTAGGCAATGTATGATTCGTTCCGCTTGCATAATCGCCAACGCTTTCTGGGGAATAACTTCCTAAAAACACAGATCCTGCATTTATAACTTTATCGGAAAGTTCCGCTGCATTTTTGCAACTTAATATTAAATGTTCCGGAGCATATTCATTTAATATTTGCATTGCTTCACTGTCATTCTTTACCAAAATGATCTTGCTTTTTTCCAAAGATCTTTTTGCAATTTCTTTTCGTGGCAATTTTTCTAACTGGTTTTTTAATTCGTTTTTTATTATCCGTGATAAATTCTCAGAGTTAGTTACCAATATAACGTGGCTGTCCACGCCATGTTCAGCTTGCGATAACAAATCCGCAGTAACAAAAGAAACATCAGCAGTTTCGTCAGCAAAAATGGCGACTTCACTAGGTCCTGCTGGCATATCAATAGCAACACCAACTTTTTGTATCAATTGCTTTGCACAAGTAATAAATTGATTCCCCGGCCCAAATATTTTATAAACAGCCGGAACAGTTTCCGTTCCATAAGTCATTGCGCCAATTGCCTGAACACCTCCGATCTTAAAAACAGTTTTTATATTGAGTAACTGTGCAACAAATAAAATAGCCGGATGAAGTTTACCTTTTTTATCCGGCGGCGAGCAAACAATTATTTCTTTACAACCGGCAATTAGTGCAGGAATACCCAACATTAATAAAGTTGAAAATAAAGGCGCAGTTCCGCCGGGAATATATAACCCGACTTTTTCGATTGCCATATTTTTGCGCCAGCATTTAATGCCAGGCATTGTTTCAATTATTTCCGGCGATTGCACCTGGGCTAAATGAAATTTTTCAATATTATTCTTTGCAACAATAATCGCATTTTTCAATTCATTACTTACTAATTTCTCCACTTCTTTAAATTCCGATTCAGTTACAGAAAAATTTTTCAGTTTTATTCCGCCAAATTCTTCCGTAAATTTTTTAATCGCTTTATCTCCTTTCCTTTTTACTTCATTCAATATCTTATTCACTTTTTTTTCCAATGAAGAAGAATCAATAGCAGGGCGCTGCAAGATTTTTTGCCAATCTTTATTTTTAGAATATTTTATTGTCTGCATCAGATTATCATTTTTTCGATTGGTACTACTAAAATTCCCTGTGCGCCATTCGATTTAAGTTTTTCGATAATCTCCCAAAAATCATTTTCATTTAAAACGCTGTGTACGCTGCTCCAGCCGGGTTCTGCCAAAGGCAATACC
>DATHPY010000641.1:0-2475 GCA_035483315.1 Puia sp.
TCATCCGTTGTGCTACTATTGAGCTATGGTTTTACTAACGAAAAATCTCAATATTTTCTTAGCCCTGCAAGGGCAAAATACCGGTAGAGATAATAATTAAGAATTCTGAGTGCCATAGGCACGAAACAAAAAAGCATGACCAATGTTACGTGCCTTCGGCACTTGATTGTTTTGTCTGCTAATTTATCTACCAATATACAATCCCGCTAGGATTTAAAATAGCGGACTGAATTTCATGCCAGCACTACAGTACAAGAGTACGACGCAACGATGCTCAATAGCGAACAAAAGTTGGTAACAAAAAAGAAAAAAACTAAATTACCCAACCCAACTATTTTTTTATGAAGATTATTGAGATCAAAGTATTGAAAGGTCCAAATTACTGGAGCATTCGCCGCCCGAAATTGATACAAATGAAACTTGACCTTGAAGAAATGGAACAACGACCGACCAATTCCATTGCAGGTTTTAAAGAAAGATTAGAAAAATTATTTCCATCAATGTATGAGCATCGTTGCAGTGTTGGCGAACGCGGCGGATTTTTTCAACGCGTGGAAGAAGGCACGTGGATGGGACATGTTATTGAACATATCGCTCTCGAAATACAAACGCTCGCGGGAATGGATACTGGTTTTGGCCGCACGCGTGGTACCGGAAAAGAAGGTGAATATTATGTTGTGTTCAGTTATATGGAAGAAGATGCGGGCGTGTATGCAGCGCGGGTTGCAGTGAAAATTACACAGGCGCTCGCTGACAATGTTGAATATAATTTAGCAGAAGATATTCAGCAGTTGCGTGAAATTCGCGAGAATACAAGATTAGGACCTTCGACAGGTTGCATTGTTGATGAAGCGATGAAACGCGGCATTCCATATATAAGATTAAATAAACAATCGCTGGTGCAACTGGGTTATGGCGTGAATCAAAAAAGAATTCGCGCTACGATTGCAAGCACTACATCTTCCATCGCAGTTGATATTGCGTGCGACAAAGAAGAAACAAAAAATTTGTTGGAAGCTGCGGAAATTCCTGTTCCGCGCGGCGTGATAATAAGAACTGAAGAAGGATTAAAAGAGGCGATTGATAAACTCGGTTATCCAATTGTATTAAAACCGATTGATGGCAATCATGGAAAAGGCGCGACGACAAATATCATGAATTGGGAACAGTCGCTCACAGCATTAGCGGCTGCGCAAAAATATTCGCGCAGTGTTATTTGCGAAAAATTTATTACCGGTTTTGATTTTCGCGTCCTCGTTATTAATTCCAAATTTATCTGCGCGGCATTAAGAACGCCTGCGTCTGTTATTGGTGATGGCAAGCACGATATTCAATGGTTGGTTGATGAAACAAATAAAGATTCGCGTAGAGGTTATGGTCATGAAAAAGTATTGACGCAAATAAAAGTGGATGAGTTCACACAAAAAATGCTGGTCGAGAAAAATTACACGCTGCAAACAGTTCCGGCAAAAGGAGAATTGGTATTATTAAAACCAACGGCGAATCTCAGTACCGGCGGCACTTCCACAGATGTTACCGATGAAGTTCACCCGGTAAATATTTTTCTTGCAGAAAGAATTGCAAAAATAATCGGACTGGATATTTGCGGAATTGATATTATGGCTCCGGACTTACGGTTACCCATAACCGAAAATGGCGGCGCTGTGCTGGAAGTCAATGCAGCACCGGGTTTCCGCATGCATATTGAACCATCAGAAGGATTACCGCGCAACGTTGCGGAACCTGTTGTTGATATGCTTTATCCAAAAGGAACGAATGGAAGAATTCCTATTATCGCCATCACCGGAACAAATGGAAAAACAACGACAGCAAGATTGACCGCCCACATTGTAAAAACAGCGGGTTACAAAGTTGGTTACACAACATCCGATGGCGTGTATATTCAAAACCAAATGATGATGAAGGGTGATTGCACTGGCCCGCTGAGTTCATTGTTTGTATTGAAAGACCCGACTGTTGATTTTGCTGTTCTCGAATGCGCGCGTGGTGGAATATTAAAATCAGGATTAGCATTTTCCAATTGCGATATTGCTGTTATCACAAATGTAACTGCTGATCATCTTGGATTAGGTGGCATTGATAATCTTGAGCAAATGGCAAAAGTAAAAAGTGTTGTTGCGGAAACTGTTTTCAAGCATGGTTATGCAATATTAAATGCTGATGATGACCTGGTATATGCCATGAAAGATAATGTTGAATGTAATATTGCATTGTTCAGCATGGATGAAAATAATCCGCGTATAAAAAAACATTGTGCTGACGGCGGCATTGCTGCAGTTTTCGAAAATGGATATGTTTCTCTTTTAAAAGGCACATGGAAAATTCGCATTGAAAAAGTCACAGAAATTCCGCTGACATTTGGCGGCAAAGCGATACATAATATAATGAACACTTTGCCTGCGGTTCTTTCTACCTATATTTTCAGAAATATAAAAGTGGAAGATATTCGTTTGG
>DATHPY010000642.1:0-7109 GCA_035483315.1 Puia sp.
TTCAGCTTTTTTATTTGCACCAATCTTTTCAGATGTAAAATAAAACTCACGAGAGAAAATATTCAAAAGGATAATATAATAAAAATAGAAATCATTGATCCTGCAGTAAGGGAAGCAAATGGCGAAGCTCCGGATTGGAATTCACTTACTGTTGAGATAGCCAAGAAATATGATGTCACTTATGCCGACCGAACGGTGACCAAAGCAATTATCTATTTCACTTATGGAAAAGACTGGCCCACATTTACGGCAGTCATAGTTAAGTACACCGTGAAATATGAAGACCCGAAAACCTGAAGTTGATGAATAAGAACGCGAATTTTATTTTGAAATATCGCGAAGAAAAAAAAGAGCTGGGGACCGCGTTAGGCTGGAGTAAACATACGGTGGACAAAGAGCCGGGTAATGAAGATTATAAAAAGACTTATGACGCATTGCAGACAAGATTGAATGGTAAATAAAACATCTCGAATGTCTAAAGCAAGGATGATCTTTTTTGTGTTGACCGTTCTTGTTTTTTCAGGATCAGCATTTGCGCAGCAGACCGCAACAGTGACTCTTGAGCAGACCAGTTCAACGGTCATCAGCAAAAATATCTATGGTCATTTTGCAGAACATTTAGGCAGGTGCATCTACGATGGATTTTATAAAAATGGCAAAATCAGAATGGACATCGTTGAGGCATTAAAAAAAATTCATGTGCCTGTTCTTCGATGGCCTGGCGGATGCTTCGCAGATCAATATCATTGGGCTGATGCGATAGGTCCAAAAGATCAAAGAAAAAAAAACGTGAACACGGCCTGGGGCATGGTGACAGAAGACAACAGCTTTGGCACCCATGAATTTCTTCAACTCTGCGAACTGATCGGGTGCGAGCCCTATATTGCGGGCAATGTTGGCACCGGAAGCCCGCAGGAAATGGAAGACTGGATCGAATATCTGAACTATGATGGCGGCAGCACACTTGCGAATTTACGTAAAACTAACGGTCATGCACAGCCGTTCCATGTTGCTTACTGGGGAATAGGTAACGAGTCATGGGGTTGCGGTGGAGAAATGACGCCTTCGTATTATTCGGATGAGTATAAACGTTATGCATCTTTTTGCATGGATTACCCTGGCACAACACTCAAAAAAATTGTCAGCGGGGCAAATGCAGATGATTATAATTGGACAGACACCTGTATGAAAAATATTCCGACAGATGATATGTGGGGGATTGGACTTCATTATTATACACTCACAGATGGATGGAATCATAAAGGCTCTGCAACAAATTTTTCGGAAGAACAATATTTCCAATCGCTGAAGAATTGTTTGAAGATGGAAGAGCTAATTGAAAAACACTCAGCCATCCTGGATAAATATGATCCCAAAAGAAATGTTGCGTTGGTTGTTGATGAATGGGGAATTTGGAAAGACGCAGAAGCCGGAACCAATACTGCTTTTCTTTATCAGCAAAATTCCTTGCGCGATGCGTTGCTAGCAGCATCCACTTTAAATATTTTCAACAACCATTGTGAAAGAGTGAAGATGGCAAACCTTGCACAAACAGTGAATGTATTGCAGGCACTTGTGCTTACAAATGGTGATTCAATGTTACTCACGCCGACCTATTATGTATTTGATCTCTTTAAAGTATATCAAAATACAAAATGGATTCCTATAAAAATTGTGTCTCCTAATTATAATTTTAATTCTCAAAACATTCCTGCAGTCAATGCATCGGCTTCTTTGGACAGCAATAATGCGAGACATATTTCTTTGGTTAATCTTGATCCTAAAAAAAATATTTCTGTATCCATTGAATTAAATGATTTGCAGTACAAAAACATCACAGCGCAAGCACTCACATCAGAAAAATTTGATGATGTAAATACATTCGGTAAACCCGATATGGTCATCATACATTCTTTTTCTGATTTTAAGAAAGACGGAAAAATTCTGACAGTTAATATGCCATCAAAATCAGTGGTTGTGCTTGAACTAAAATAACAAATAAGAAAAAGAAAATCAATAATAGAATTAGTTAAAAGATGCAACATAAGAAATTGACGATTGGATTATTTGGCTTTGGTGTTGTGGGAGAAGGATTGTATAAGGTATTGAAACAAACTCCTTCATTTAACGCCAAAATAAAAAAAGTATGCATCAAGAATGCGGAAAAAAAAAGAGATGCTCCATCAGGACTATTTACTACAGACAAAAACGAATTACTGGATGATGATGAAATAAATGTCATTGTTGAGGTCATCAACGACGCTGACGCGGCATTCGAAATAGTTACTAAAGCCCTCAACAATAAAAAATCGGTTGTAAGTGCTTCCAAAAAAATGATCGCCGAACATTTGCTGGAATTAATAATTATGCAGCGCGCTACCGGGATGTCTTTTTTATGCGAAGCCGCTGCAGGCGCCTCCATTCCCATTATCCGTAACCTGGAGGAATATTATGATAATGATCTCTTGCATTCTATGCGCGCAATAGTTAACGGATCCACTAATTTTATCTTGACAAAAATGTTTTCCGAAAATTTAGATTTCGGACAGGCATTACTGCTAGCAAGACAACTTGGATTTGCGGAAAGTGATCCTACCCTGGATGTGGAAGGATTTGACGCAGCAAACAAATGGACATTTTTGTTAGCGCATGCTTACGGAGTCATTACGAAAACTGCAGATATTGTTTTCACAGGAATACAAAATATTTCCGCGTTTGATGCTGCATTTGCAAAAGAAAAAAGTTTTCAGATAAAACTAGTCGCGGAAGCAAAAAAATTAGCACGCGAAAATATAGCTGCTTTTGTTTTACCGCAATTTGTAAAACCAGATGATGCACTCGCATTTGTAAAAAATGAATACAACGGCATAATCATTGAAAGCAGCTTCGCGGATAAACAATTTTTTTATGGCAAAGGAGCTGGAAGTTTTCCCACAGCTTCGGCAGTCTTAAGCGATCTCTCTGCTTTGCGGTATGACTACAAATATGAATACAAAAAATTATATCATCATGTGAGTGGCGAGCTCTCCAACGACTTTTTCCTGGAAGTATTTGTCAGTTTTAATTCAATCCGTCATATTCCCACCGAGGAATTTGCGGTCATCAGAGAGGGACATAAACGCACAGAAAAAAGTTATATCATTGGCATTATTTCATTTTCAAAACTTAAGGAAAATAACTGGTGGAAACACCCTGACATCTCGCTTATCCTAATGCCGGGTGGATTAATTCCATCACTTCCAAACGCATTCACCGGGATAAACGCGAAGGAACAATTACAATTTCAGGATTAACAAAATATAGATGCATTACGGAATTATTACTTACGGGTCCAGGGGAGATGTGCAACCTTATCTCGCGCTGTCCATAGGTCTGATGGAAAGGGGTCACTCAGTCACTCTTTTTGCCAATGAAAATTTTTCGAGTTTTGCGGAAAATTTTGGCATTCCTTTTTATCCTTTACCAGGAAATATCGAAGAAATGGTGCATTCTCCGGAAGTCCTGCATGTATTGCAGTCCGGAAATATCATTGGTTTTTTTCGGGAGCTGCAAAAAATGAGTCGTATAGTACAGCCGCGTGTAAATGCAGTTATGCTGGCAGGTTGTGCGAAGCCCGATGTGCTCGTCGCAAGTCCGCTCGCGACAATTTGGATTTATTCCATTGCTGAAAAACTAAATAAAAATTGGGCGATGGTGCAACTGAGTCTACCAACTGTACCCACAAAACAATTTCCATTTGTGGGGTTTTCTTTTTTTAATACAGCATGGTATAATTTATTTACGTATAGGCTTATCCGTTATATCTATTGGCGACTGAATAAGAAAGATATTAATGAACATCGAAAATCTCTGGAGTTACCAATCCTCAAAGAATCAATTCTAAAAGAAATAACGGAAAAGAAAATTCTAAATCTCTATGCCTTCAGCGCTTCGTTGATCGAAAGACCAAAAGATTGGCCTGCTGAAGTAGACATCACCGGTTTCCTTACTATTCCGGAAGAAAAGAGAAAACAGCTTTTGGCCGAAGAACCACCAGTAGGAATGACTCAGTGGTTACAAAACGGAGAGGCACCAATTTATGTCGGATTTGGAAGCATACCGATACCGGATACCAAAAAATTCGCTGCGATCATTGGGGAGATATTAGAAAAGACAAATCATCGCATAATATTCTGTCAGGGTTGGTCCGAATTACCGAGCATTCCGCCCCATGAAAGATTATTTGTGGTAAAATTGATAAATCATACATGGCTTTTTCCGCAATGCAAAACAGCGATCATTCATGGCGGTATCGGCACCATTGCAGCTGTACTCAGCGCAAGAATCCCCGTGATCATTGTTTCCATTTTCGGCGACCAGCCTCTCTGGGGAAAATTAATTGCTACAAAAAGGTTGGGCATTCATATGCCCTTTAAAAAATTGACAACAAAAAAATTATTGGTCGCTATTTCCAAATCACAAACATTCAAAATAAAACAACAAGCATTCATTGCGGGTGAGAGCATGAGACGTGAAGATGGATTGCGAAGAGCAATAGATGCACTTGAAGTTTATTTTAAAGCGAAAAAATAATTCTATCAGCAAACAAAATTCTTCCATTTGCCAAATGATTTGCATCGAATTTTGAATAAATAATTTTTTATGTCATTAACTGAATTCGATGTTCCTGTAAGGATGGCCAAATTGACAATTGGTTTTTTGTTTGATAACCTGACAGAATCGGAGCTTGTTGAACTGGATGATTGGATCAATGTTAACATGCACAATCAACTCATATTTGAAGAATTGATTTGTCAGTTCCCCTTGTTAAAAATAAACAGAAAAAAATATAAGAAATGGCGCAAAGAATAATTGTTGTTTCCGAAGATGAACTAAGATTGATAGTAAAAGAAACTGTTGAAGCGTTTTATGACAAAATTTATCAGAATAGAAATGAAATGCAACTCATTCCTGCAAAAGAAGAAATCATCAATCGCAAAGAATTGTCAAAACGATTAGACATCACAGAACCGACGATTATCCGCTGGGAAAGAAAGAAAAAAATTCCTGTCATGCGAATCGGATCAGCAATAAGGTACAATTGGAAAGCGGTGATAAAAAGCCTTGAAAAAAATTGAAAAGAAGATTGATCAATGAATCTTAGTCTGGAGTTTTTTAGGAATATTCAATTGCGTAAATACAAAGCGTGGAATTTTAAAAATGAATCAGAGACATTTGAATATAGCGCTGAAGGATTTTGTTTGCATATTTATCTACCTGGAAAAAAAATAACGAAGGATGACAGGTTTCCAATAGTCGCCTGGTTCTACAACAATGAATCGCCAGACCAAAAGATCGTTGACAGAATAAAAATTCATTCCGGCGATCCCGAAAATTGGGAAACAATTGCTTTGCGCATGATCAAACTCAACAGTAAAGCGCAGCGATTATTATCCGAGGCAAAAAACATTTTTCAAAAATCGGAACCTCCTTCATTTTATCGGAACCCGCATTGTCCCGAATGTCCTTTGCAAATTGATTGCATTAAAAAATTAAAAGAAAAAGATTGCATCAGTTTGCTTGGCGGAATTTCAGAAAAGTCACTCATCAAATATCACAAAAAAGGAATCTTCACAATACTTCAGCTCTCTCATTTGTTCCGTCCGCGCAGAAGAGGTCGTGAATTGCATCGGGCCGGTCATTATCTCTGGGAATTAAAAGCGCTCGCCATTCGCGAGCAGAAAACTTTTGTATTGCAGAGTCCGGAAATAAATAATTCTCCGATTTCTATCTTTTTAGATTTCGAAGGATTGCCGGATGAAAATTTTATTTATCTGATCGGAATAGTAATTCAAGAGAAAGACCAGCAAAGACATTTTTCATTTTGGGCAGATACCAAAGACGATGAAGGAAAAATATTTTTTCAATTGATTGAAACGCTTGATCAATATCCCGATGCTCCGATTTATCACTACGGAAGTTATGAGGGCTCTGAATTAAAAAAATTGTTTCGCTTGTATTCTGAAGATTGGAAAGAGAAACTTGAAACGATTCAAAAGCGAATGATAAATCTTCTTGGATTTCTGCGCGCGCATGTCTATCCACCGATTTACACTAACGGACTAAAAGATCTTGGTCAATTTCTTCGCTATGAATGGGCTGATCCAACTGCTTCAGGTTTAAAAAGCATTGCATGGAGAAAGGAATGGGAGCTGACGGCGATGCATAACCTGAAAGAAAAACTGATTAATTATAATTTGGATGATTGCAAAGTGCTCATTAAAGTTCACCAGTGGCTTTTTCGTTTAAGTGAAGGCAATGAAGATAATGTGCAGCAGGTTTCTGAAATGAAAAGACAAAGTCCTTACAACTTTAAAAAAAATGTTGCATTTGCTAAAGACTATCAGGTCATCAATAATGCAGCATACTTTGACTACCAGCGTTCAAAAATTTATTTCAGAAATAATAGAAACAGAATTAAACCGGCTAAGAGTGAAAAACATTTGGGAAGAGGCAACGTCGTCTGGCAACCAAAAAAAATAAATGAGGTCATTGAGATCCGACCATTAGAGAAATGCCCGCATTGCGGTTGCAGAAAACTCTATCATAGCAAAGCAAAAAGAACATTCAGGCAAACGGACCTCAAATTTACTGCCAAGGGAATGAAGCAATGGATCATTGAATACCGCTCTGGAAAAGGTAGGTGTGCTAAATGCGTTATGAATTATTATGACAGCTCACTGCGCATGCTTCACTATGGGCAAAATCTTTTTGCCTGGGCGATGAATCTATATGTCAATTATCATATCAGCAATGCGAAGATCGCGCAGCTATTAAAAGAACAGTTCGGGATTTACACGAACAAACTCTACTTCACTGACCGGAAAAAAAGATGGATACCGCAATTCAAAGAAGAAGTAGATTACTTATGGAAGATTGTAAAAAATAGCCCTGTCATTCATATTGACGAAACCACTGTCCGCCTTTCTAAAGGCAGCGGGTATGTCTGGGCATTTGCCACAACGCATACCGTATTTTATCACATCACACTCAAACGCGAATCCGATTTCCTAAATGAATGGTTGAAAGATTATGATGGAATAATTGTTACGGATTTTTTTTCCGGCTAT
>DATHPY010000643.1:0-5532 GCA_035483315.1 Puia sp.
GATCTGTGTTCTATCCCAATTAAATTTTCTTGAAATTGCCGGTAATAAACCACAGCTCAATAGTAGCAATTCCAATGAAAGGATTGCGACGCAACGATGATGCTATAAAAGACCGAAGCTGGTATCAAAAAAATTAATTTAAAAATTTGAAAATTGCGCGATGTCTCAGTTGAGGAATTGAGTATTGGTTAATTGAGCAATTAATTCAACACGCTTTTTTCTTTTTCAACTTCAATTCCTTTTTGATCTTTTATTTTATTCCAGCCGCCGGAAATGTTACGGAGATTATGAATTCCCTGGCGTTTTAATAATGATGCCGCGATGATGCTGCGATATCCGCCGCCGCAATGCACATATAAATTCTGATGTTCTTCAAGCGTTGCAATTCTCGCCATATCATTCATTTCATTAAGCGGAATATTGAACGCATTTTTTATATGACCGTCAGCAAATTCGGGTTCGCGGCGCACATCAATTATTACGAGATGTTCGTCAAAAGGAATGTCCATCGCCAATTCATCAGCTTCAATGTTAATGATCAGGTCAAATATTTCGCCGGAATTTTTCCAGGCTTCAAATCCACCTTTCAGATATCCCTGCATTTTATCAAAACCAACTCTTGCGAGACGCACAACACTTTCTTTTTCTTTTCCTTCTTCAGTTACTAAAATAATTGGTTTATCAAATGGCAGCAAACTTCCCGCCCATTCTGCAAAACGTCCATCTAATCCAATGCTGATAGCGCCTTGAATAAAACCATCGGCAAACACAGTTGATTCTCTTGTGTCGAGCAGAATGATATCATCCTGTCGCATCAAACTTTTAAACTCTTTTATTGATAATGGCTTCAATCCATTTTCTAAAACATCATTCAAACTCTCGTACCCTTCTTTATTAATTTTTGCATTGATTGAAAAATATTGTGGCGGCGCATTTAATCCATTTGTAAGAACCGTAATGAATTCTTCTTTTGTTTGCGGCTGCAGCGCATAATTATTTTTCTTTTCTTCGCCGATGGTGCTGTAAGTATCCGGACCAATATTTTTCCCGCAACTGCTTCCAGCTCCATGCGCAGGGTAAACAATTACATCGTCTGGCAACGGAATAATTTTATTTTTCAACGAATCATACATCATCGCCGCTAATTGTTCCGAACTTAAATTGCCGCTGCTCAAATCAGGTCTGCCAACATCGCCGACAAATAAAGTGTCGCCGGTGAAAATTGCGTTCGGCTTATTGTTTTCATCCATTACGAGATAACAAGATGATTCAATAGTATGACCAGGCGTATGTAAAACCTTAATAGAGATATCGCCCAATTGAAACTCTTCTCCATCGGTGGCTTTATGAATAGCAAAATTTGTTTCCGTATCCGGACCATAAATAATTTGCGCACCGGTCGCTTTGCTCAGGTCGAGATGACCGCTTACGAAATCGGCATGGAAATGCGTTTCAAAAATATATTTGATCACAGATTTGCGCTTGTCGGCTAACTGAATGTACGCCTCAATATCCCGCAACGGATCAATAATAGCAGCTTCTCCGTTACTTTCAATATAGTACGCAGCCTCACTTAAACATCCCGTGTACAATTGCTGAATAAACATATTGGTGACTTTTTGCAAAGTTACGCATCAAAAATGTAATTAGCCAACCGTACGTTCCATGAGAAGTGAAACAATTGCTAAGAAGCTTGGGGAAGCTATTGAATTAAATCATCAGCACATTTTGTGATCTCGCGCAAACGCTCAAAACCAACCGTGTAATAAATAAACTTGCCTTCGCGCTCGGTTTTTACAACGCCCGCGCGCCGCAAAATAGCAAGATGCTGTGAGGCAACGGATTGTTCAAGTCTGAGTTGAATGTAGATCTCGGTCACTGTCAGCTTTTTGTTTTCATCCAATAGACGAATGATCTGCTGCCGTAATTTGTGATTGAGAGCGCGTAAAATCATTGCAGCTTTTTTGAGATTGATAAAATCAATCTTTATCGGCTTTCCGTCCGGTCCGTTTTCGTTGACAATCATCGAGTAATTGCCGGAATTAGTAATTAGAGTCATTTTCAGATAAGATTTAGGATTGTAATAAAAAACAAATTTAAGTTCTTATAAATAAATAAAAGAACCTAACTAAAGATATATTATAATGTGGCTATTTGTTGACAGGCGTGTAGAAATCTTTTATATAAATAGGCTCACAATAAATAATATCTGTGAATTTTTTTCTAATAAATTTTTTATAAGAAAGAATGGCAAGATGGCTTGCATCTGCATGTTGATCTATAAAAAAGGCATTCGGATCCTTCGTGAGTTGTTGCCATTTTTTAGCGCCGCTTCCAAAAAATGTGATGATATTATTTGAGAGATGATCAGAAAAAGATTGTTCGTTAAGAATTATAGCCGTCGGCGGAAATACTTCTTCCAGACTGGAATTATACAATGCAGTAAAAACTTCCATCCGGCGCGCGTCAATCATCGGGCATAATAATGAGCTTTTATTTTCGACTTGTTGAGGCATGGCAAAAGCCATAATAAACAAAGTGTTTTCAGTTATTAATGGAATATTGAGCGCATAACAGAATCCTTTGGCTGCAGCCATTCCAACGCGCAAGCCTGTGTAGGAGCCGGGTCCGGCGCTGACA
Organism: Puia sp.; assembly: GCA_035483315.1. Taxonomy (GTDB): domain Bacteria; phylum Bacteroidota; class Bacteroidia; order Chitinophagales; family Chitinophagaceae; genus Puia. Next base: position 2,641 of record DATHPY010000643.1, read on the forward strand.
GCAACAGCATTCAAATCTTGCATTTTATAATTTGCATCTTTCATCATTAGCTCAATAGCTGTATGAAGCCATGCAGCATGATCTTGTTGGTTCTCATTATACATCAATACCAATGTTTCTCCATTTTTTGCAAGACAAATACTTGCCGTTTCTGTTGCCGTATCAATATTTAAAATGAGAGACATTGTTCAGTTTTTATTTTCTTCCATGTCAAAAAGTTTATAGTTTAGAGTCTGTAGTTGGTTGTTGCTTGTCTTAAAGCAAAATCAAAATTGCAGAACTACAAACTCCAAACCACAAACTATTCTATTTCTTTTTGCAAACTTTTTGAAATAGTGTACCTGCTGTCGGTTTTACTTAGTTGTAATAATAGGTCATAAATATTTTTCAGTCCTATTTTTTCGGACCATTCAAAAGGTCCGAAAGGATAATTGGTCCCGAGTTTGATCGCAATATCAATTTCTTCTTTTGTACTGACATCATCTTCAAAAGTGTAATAAGCTTCGTTAATTATCATCGCAATTATTCTCGCGGTTATCATTCCCGGAACATCAGGCACAAATTGAAATGACCGTTGCAGGTTATCTAAAATTTCTTTTGCAATGTTTTTTTGATTTTCATCCGCAACTATTTCGCAAATATTTCTTTTTAAAAAAGTTGGCCATGCATTAATGCGGATGAATGGCTGATCAATTTCTGTTAATGTATTTGTTATCGAATTTATGAAAATAGGTTTTGGTAATAAAGAATGCAATTGCCTGATTCTTTCATCATCCATCACGAATTCAAGATCGAAATAAGCATCTGCATTTTTAGTAAGAACTAATTGAGATAAAGATCCAACCATTATTATTTCAACACTTGAAGGAATTTTTTTAAAGAGAAATTCTTCTTTCGAAACATTATTTGCCAGTAGGGCAATCTTCATACTTAAAATTTCAGCAAAGAAAAAACAATTTATTATTAAATGAATGTATTCTGCAACACGAAGTTTTCTATTTTTGCCGGATGGAAATAAAAGTGATACAAACCAACAGCGCTCCAGAACCGATCGGTCCTTACAGCCAGGCAATACAGGCGGGAAATTTTTTATTTATTTCAGGACAGGTTGCCATCAACCCTGCAACAGGAAATGTTGATGCAAAAGATATAATTGATGAAACGCACCAGGTGATGCATAATTTAAAAGCAATTTTATCTGCTGCGAAATTGGATTTTAGCAACGTAGCAAAAACAACAATTTTTTTGAGTGATATGTCACTGTTCCCAACAGTGAATGAAGTGTATGGAAAATATTTTACCGCTCACTTTCCTGCGCGTGAAACCGTTGCTGTTAAAGGATTACCGAAGAATGTGAATGTGGAGATTAGTATGATTGCAATGTCACCCCCATCCCTTAAAGGGGAGTAAGCCACAATACCCGGGAATAATAAAAAATCAGAGATTTCATAACCCCCCTCTAGGGGATGGAGGTATTACTCCCAATTCTTTCCCCACTTTAGTAAACGCAGCAATTGCTTTATCCAAATGATGTTGCTCATGAGCCGCGCTTATTTGTACACGAATTCTCGCCTGACCTTTTGCAACAACTGGAAAGAAAAATCCGATCACATAAATGTTTTCATCTAATAATTTTGCTGCGAAATTTTGTGCGATAACTGCATCGTATAACATGATCGGAACGATCGGATGGTCGCCAGGTTTGATATCAAATCCTGCTTCTGTCATTTTGCTGCGAAAATATTTTGTGTTGCTTTCTAATTTATCGCGGAGAGTTGTTGTTTGGCTCAACATATCCAGTACAGCAATTGATGCGCCGACAATTGACGGAGCAACAGTATTAGAAAATAAATATGGGCGACTTCTTTGGCGAAGCATTTCAATAATTTCTTTTCGGCCGCTGGTAAAACCACCACTGGCGCCACCGAGCGCTTTCCCTAATGTACCGGTGATGATATCAATTCTTCCCATTACCCCGCGATATTCATGCGTGCCGCGGCCTGTTTTTCCTAAAAACCCTGATGAATGACATTCATCGCTCATTACAATTGCGTCATATTTATCGGCGAGCCCGCAAATTTTATCCAACTGTGCAATTGTTCCGTCCATGCTGAAAGAGCCATCGGTTACAATAATTCTGCTGCGCAAATTTTGTGAAGCTTTGAGTTGTTCTTCCAGGTCAGACATATTATTATGCTTATAGCGAAAACGTTGGGCCTTGCATAATCGAACGCCATCAATAATAGATGCGTGATTTAATTCGTCGGAGATAATTGCATCCTGGTCGTTGAATAAAGGCTCGAATACTCCGCCATTTGCATCGAAAGCTGCGGCATATAAAATGGTGTCTTCTGTTGCGAGAAAAGTAGAGAGCTTTTTTTCGAGCTCTTTATGAATATCCTGCGTTCCGCAAATAAAACGAACGCTGCTTAATCCGTAACCACGCGTATCAATTGTTTTATGCGCTGCTTCAATAACTTTTGGGTGAGATGATAACCCGAGATAATTATTTGCGCAAAAATTCAAAACCTTTTTTCCGTTCACGATTATTTCCGGTCCTTGTTCGCTGGCGATGGTGCGCTCGGTTTTAAATAATCCTGCGGTTTTTATTTCTTCTACTTCGGCTGCAATACGGCTGACGAAATTGTTATTCATAAAAAAATTATTGTGGCTGCAAATATAAGCAGGCAAGAATTTGCAACATTTTTTTGATTGATACGTCTATTATAAAGAGTTTCTCGCAAAGGCGCGAAGTTAGAGATGACATCTTTTTAAAAGATGCCATCTCTGGTCACCGACCAACAACGGCAGTGACTTGCCGGTTGTGAAACCATCGCTTAATAGTAGCACTGACGATGAACGGATTGCGACGCAAGGATGACGCTATGAAAA
>DATHPY010000644.1:0-4850 GCA_035483315.1 Puia sp.
ATTTCTAACACTCCTCATTTCCCATTTCTTATTTCGAAACGTAAGTTTTTTTATCAACCCCAATCCCCGTTAACGTCAAACTTTTCCAGTTCGACGGTAGTTTTGATTTTATTTGGACGACTCCGTGCGGAGTGATATCCAATCCACCAAAACCCATCAACACACTTTGTAAAATACCGCCGGCACCTGTTGCGAAATATGGATTTGTTCCGCCTTTTGTTTCTGCGATCACTCTGAATGGCGGATTAAGATTTGGCGTGTACGCATCTTTAAAAAAATGATACGCTTTTTCTCCATCGCCCAATCTCGAATATAATAATGCAAAGATGGCTTGCGTCATCGCCGGAGTTCCTTCATTCGGCACGCGTGTTTCATAAAATTCCAGATCTTTTTTCATTTGATTTTCGTCAGTAATTTCTTTTAACGGGTAAGCTAACAAATTCACATCCGCCTGTTTTATTCCACCGCCATTATATGTTGCAAATTCTTTTGTAACTCCATTATCCATTTTTAAAATGGGAATATTATCTGCAACATTCATCCAATCAGCATCGGGAACAATTCCTAATATTTTTGCAGCTTCTGTTGCATCGCGCAAAACGGATCTTGCAGCAGCATTGGTGAATGCATCGTTATCAATATTCTCCGCCCACTCATCTGCAGCAACAACATCATTAATATCATAATGTCCTGCACTTTTTCTTTCAACGCGACTCGCCCAAAAATCTGCAGTTGCGGAAAGTATCGGCCAACCTTTTTCGCTCAGCCAATTTTTATCCTGCGTTACGCAATAATAATTCCAGGCAGCTATCCCCACGCAGGCTGTGATGTGATGTTCAAACGGTCCGCTCAATGCCCAAACCGGAGTTTCTTCCACGCCGGTTCCCGCGCTTTCCCAGGGAAACATCGCGCCTTTATAACCGTGCGAAAATGCGTTTCGTTTTGCGGCATCCAATCTTTCATAACGGTAATCAATAAATGATTTTGCGATCTCAGGATGCAGCACCAATAATGCAGGAAACATCCACAGATCGGCGTCCCAAAAAACATGTCCGTTATATCCAAGTCCGCTGATTCCCATTGGCGATAAACTCATTGTTGTTCCCGCACGCGCAAATGAATATAAATGATACATCATGCTGTGAACATCCTGCTGCGATTGTGCATCTCCATCAACGGTAATATCGCTTTTCCATAATTCATCCCACGCTTTGTTATGAAACATGATCAAACGATCTCTGCCTTCAAGTTTTGCAAAAATGGTCAATCGTTCAGCTTCATTTAACGGATCATCGTGATGCGCGGAAGTAATGGAAGAACCAGCAATGGAAAAATGATAAGTTTCTCCGGCTTTAATTTGTTTATTGAATTTCATCAGGTGCATATTATTATCCCACATTTCATGGATCACTCGCGGTTCCTGTCCACGCGATTCGCTGAATAAAAAAGTTGTTGATGCGCACATCAATAATTTCCCTGTCGGACTTTTTGCAGTGGAACTGAGCAAACTTATTAATGCATGCGGACGATCAATTTCATTATAATAATTCTGAACGTCTTTCAACGCATCCGGCGCTTCCATTACACTTGATGCAATTATGTTAATATCTTTTTTTGCAGTGATAGAAATATCCATTAAAACGGTGAAAGGTAAATGGCGCAAAGAATAATAGGTGTAAGAAATTGTTGCTTTATCTCCGTAATCAAACGATGTGGTGAAACTCGCGTGGCGCATATCCAGTTCCTGCTTTATGTTCGAAATATCTTTGGCTGCGATGTCCTTATCGTTAATGCTCAATTTCATGTTCAGCAAATTAAAGCTGCGCAGAAAATTACTCACTCTTCCGCGCCCATACAGATCGTAAGCGCCGGCAAGCACGACATCTTTCACTTTAAATGGCTCCGGTGAAGAAACAATTCCGATCATGCCATTGGCAACGGTGACGCCATAATAATTTGACGGATCAATTTTATCGGCGTTGATTTTCCAGGGATCTTGGGAAAATGAGAAATAAGAAATGAGTAGTAAGAAATTAGAAAGTAACAATCGTTTCAACATAATTCAATATTTATTGCATGCAAAATATTGAATTTGTAAGAAGACGTCGAAAATGATTTGATTTAATTTTTTATGGTAATTTAATGATCAATTTGATTTTTTATTTTGTCCTGGTTTATTAAATAATATTCAATGAACGGTTTTCAATACAGAAAAGCAACTGAGGAAGATATTATTTCAATGACTGCAGTCCGCGACCGCGAATGGGGCACGCAAGATTATTGGATAGCAAGAATCGGCGGTTATATGCGCGGTGAATCTCATCCACAGCATGCGTTGATGCCACGAATAATTTTTGTTGCAGAAGACAAACAAAAAGTTATTGGTTTTATTGCCGGACATCTCACCACACGTTTAGGTTGCAACGGAGAATTGGAATGGATAAATGTTACTTCTGAATACCGGAAAAATGGTGTCGCTTCACAACTGTTGCATTTGCTTGCTCAATGGTTTGTTGAACAAAACTCCACAAGGGTTTGCATTGATGTTGCTGCCGAAAATATTCCCGCGCAAAAATTTTACAGAAAACACGGAGCAAAAAATTTAAATGCGCATTGGTTGTATTGGGAAGATGTGGAAGAAGTCTTAAGTGGTAAGTCGTAAGTAGGAAAAGTTTTTTATTCACTATTCATCATTGACCATTCACTTCTTCACCCAGCCATTATCTTTCATCCAGTCAACCATGCGTTGCGGCCAATTTTTTAGTGTGATAAATTCTGTGCGGTAACCCATATTAAATGCGTGAGCGCCTTTTTCATACAAATGCATTTCCACCGGAACTTTTGCTTTGCGGTGCATCTGCACTAATTTAATAATTGGCTCGGAGCAACAATCATCACCGTTAGCAGCGAGCAAAAAAGTTGGCGGCGCATCTGCAGAAACAGAATCAGGAACACATAACGGTCCCGGATATATCAAAATTTGAAATGCAGGTCGCGCGGAAAGTTTATCAATATCATCATTGCTCGCCAAATGATTTTCTTTAAACCGATATGAGACCCATCCCGCAACTTCTCCGCCGGCTGAAAAGCCCATCACACCTAACTTTGCTGTGTCTATATTAAATTCTTTCGCGCGATTTTTTACCAAACGCATTGCACGAAAAATATCCTGCGTCGGGTTTTCCTGTTTGTACGGAGAATTTTCCATGCGGAACAAACGATATTTTAAAACAAAAACGGTTACACCAAGACTGGTTAAAAATTTCGCCGGATCACGTCCTTCCGAATTAAATACGATGTTTAAAAAACCACCACCCGGACATGCAACAACAGCAGTTCCATTCGCAATTTCTTTTGGCGGATAAAAAACGGTGAGTGTCGGGTTGTTAATATTTCTTACCCACCAGTCTTTCGCCAGCTCTGGTTCGTTTTTTAATTTTTCAAAACCCGGCGCACCATTTTGCCAAAGTGGAATTACGGTGCTGTCTTGCGCAGCCAAAAAACTAAAAAATAAAAACGAAAAACTAAAAAAGAGTGTGCTGAATTTTTTATAAAATTGTATATGCATAGTAGTTAGTTAATTTTTTAGAATTCTTTTTGCCACTGAGAACCGCAGAGTATTAAGAGAACCACGGAGAAACTCTGTGAAGCTCTTCTCCTCTGTGTTGCTCTGTGGCTAGATTTTAATTTCTTACTTCAAAATTCCTTCTATCGTATCCAATTCTTCTTTACTAAATTCAGTATTTTTCAAGCAACCGAGATTATCTTTTAATTGCTCAACAGAACTTGCGCCAATCAAAACAGATGTAATGCGTTTATCTTTCAGCAGCCATGCCAATGACATTTCCGCTAATGTTTGTCCGCGTTTTTTTGCGAGTTGATTTAGTTTTTTTGCCTGGTCAATTTTCTCTTTTGTCACTTCGCTTTTTTGTAAGAAGCCAGTTGATTTTGCCGCACGTGAATTTTTTGGAATTCCTTTTAAATATTTATCAGTCAATAATCCCTGCGCCAGCGGAGAAAATGGAATGCAGCCAACACCAAATTCTTCGAGTACATCTAATAACCCATCTTCAACCCAACGGACGAACATGGAATATTTTGGTTGATGAATTAAGCAAGGTGTTCCCAGACTTTTTAAAATGGTAAATGCTTTGCGTGATTGCTCCGCATCATAATTGGAAATGCCGGCGTACAATGCTTTGCCGCTTCTCACGGCATGATCAAGCGCCATCATTGTTTCTTCAACCGGAGTTGCAGGATCAGGACGATGCGAATAAAAAATATCTACATAATCCAATTTCATTCTTTTCAAACTCTGGTCTAAACTTGATAGTACATATTTGCGCGAACCCCATTCGCCATAAGGACCATCCCACATTCTGTAACCTGCTTTTGAGGAAATAATTAATTCATCACGCAGATGCCCGGTGAAATCGCTTTTTAAAACCTTGCCGAAATTTTCTTCAGCAGAACCTGGCGGCGGACCATAATTATTGGCGAGATCGAAATGTGTGATGCCATTATCAAATGCGGCGCGGATAATTTTGCGGGCAGTTTTTTGATCATCAACATTTCCGAAGTTGTGCCATAAGCCGAGTGAAACTGCTGGTAATAACAATCCGCTTTTTCCGCAGCGGCTGTAAGGAATTTTTTCGTAACGATTTGAAGACGGTTTGTAAATGTTTTATTTTTGAAAGTTTTATTTTTTAAATTTTTGGTATATCCATCAACGTTAGGTGTTGCCGGCGCGTGCCCAATAATGAACTAAAGGTACAAGAGTGCGACGCAACGATGCTTAATAGTAGTAATCGGACGGGTACAAAAAAATTATCTGAAGATTAGTAAATGTA
>DATHPY010000645.1:0-2842 GCA_035483315.1 Puia sp.
TCGTTTTGTTTTTCAAATGAAATTTTTACGCAGTTTTCTTTTTCATCGCTGTTGCCTACGTATTTGAATGCGTTCTCAATAAATGCAATGAAGAGCAGCGGCGCGATCATAAAACCTTTCATGTTTTCATCAATGCCAAGATCGACAGCAAGCGTTTCTTCTTTTCTTGCTTTTTGTAATGCGACATAATTTTTGATATAATTCATTTCCTTTTCAATAGCGATGGAATTATTGCTGCAATCATACAACTGGTAACGGAGCATGTCAGAAAAAGTGAGCAGCATATTTCTCGCGATCGCATTCTGCTTATCAATATGACCATAAATAAGATTGATGGAATTGAATAAAAAATGAGGATTGAACTGTGCATTCAAAAAATCAAGTTCAGCCTTTTCTTTTTCTTTTGTCATTTCATCAACATGGCGCTGGATACGCACGCGGTCAAGCATTAATTTAGCAGCGACGATACAGACTGTCCAGATAAAAATATTAAGAAAAGAATTCAATAAGAGTTCAGTAAAGCCAGGCTGAGTTTTATCCACAAGAAAATAATGCAGATTAAGAAACATTGCTAATGGAACTCTTAGTAAAGCTGTTACTGAAATGCCGGCAAGCATGGCAACAAAAAAAGTAAAATATTTTTTTTGATATAAATATTTGGGAATGGTGAAATAGATATTGAAATAATAATTTGCAGCAACAAAGATCAAATAGCAAAATTCAACAGTAACAGTTCTTGAAAAAGCAAATGCTCTTTTCTGGAAAACCATCACCCAAAAAAAATAAAGCGCTGCCCAGCATAAAACCTGCAATGCTATTTTTTGATTTGTTGTTTTCATTTTTATTGATAACTCAAAAATACAAAAGCATTTTTCTCTTTATCTATCTTTTATATTAAGCAGGATAAAAACTTGATTAACTAATTGTCTGAATCGGGGTTTACAGGATGCTACGATTTTCAGGATTATTGAAAAAGAAACTATTCAAATCTTGTTAATCTTCTAATCCTGTAAATCCTGATTCAGACAGGATAATCAAGAAGTTTTCTTGGTTAATGTAAATAGTTTTGCTACGGCTCATTTCTATTTTTCTTTTGTGATGAAATTATTTATTCATCACAAAAAATTAAAAATGAAAAAGACAATCGAATGGTTTATCAATCCGCCAACAAATGGACAATCATCAATTTTAATTCTGCGGTTAATGGCCGGCGGCGTATTTTTTTGGGAAGGTATTTTGAAATTTGCTTACACCAACCAGGGTATTGGAAGATTTACAAAACTGGGTTTCCCGATACCTGAACTGACAGCCAATTTTGTAGCAACAACAGAAATCATTGGCGGGTTATTTTTATTGTTCGGTTTGTTCACAAGGTTCACTGCATTTTGGTTTATTGTAGAAATGATCGTTGCAATACTTTCCACCAAAATATCATTGTATCTCGGAACAAGTCCATTACCAATTCCACCGGCGCCCCCCAAAGTTGGCATCTGGGCTGTGTTTCACGAGATACGCTCAGATTATGCGCAACTGCTCACCTGCCTTTTTTTATTGATAGAAGGAGCGGGAAAAAGATCGCTGGATGCGACGTTGAAGAAAGTAAAAGATCCTATTTACGAGACAGAAAATATTTCACGCAAAGACGCGAAGGCACAAAGACGCAAAGAAGGCGCATTGCTAATTTTTAGATGATAGTATTTGATCATGTTGTTACACATCGCTCAATAGAATTTTTGCCGTATCTCGCCTGAGGCGAGACGACGCAAGAAAAGCTTAATAGTAGCAATGCACCCCGGTTCATAAAAATTTCTCTCAATTCATTTTGTGTTTTTTTAAAATAATAAGAAAGGGTTATTTTGCTGTTCAATTTTTATTATGCCCGAACACGAAATTTCGAAACAAGCCAAAGCGGTTTATACGGTATGGACAAACCCGCACCTGAAATGGAAAGAGAAAGTAGTTGAGATCACTATTGAAGTTGCGATCATTGTTTTTGCAATCACACTTTCGCTGATGGTTGAGCGCTGGCGCGAAAATGTGCATGAGCGTGGAATTGAAAAAGATTTTTTAATTGATCTGAAAACTGACCTTAGAAGCGATTTGATACAGGAATCGGATGACAGTGCTTCTTATGCATTGATGCGCATAGGTTGGAAGTACTTTTATAAGTGCGGGATTAACGGCGTGATTGCGGATAAAGACAGCCTGAATGAATACGCATTCAAGCTTTTTAATACCACAACTTTTATTTCAAACGACAGCCGTTTTGAAGGAATGAAAAGCAGTGGCCAATTATTTGTTATTGAAAATAAGAAACTGCTTAATTTAATTTTGGATCTGTATCAATATAAAATAGTTGGGCTTAATTTAACCAACGAGGAAATTACTTTTACAAAACATCATTCTCTTATTCCTTTTGTGCAGGAAAAACTGATCCAGAAAAAAGACGGTTCAAATAATCTTGCACAATTATTCTTTTTGCCGCAAATGCAAAATTATCTTGCCTCAGGCGGTGCGGCCGCTGAGGCAATTGACCGTTATCATGAAGTAATGGAACAAAGCCGGAAAATAATAGCGATGATCAATGAACAATTTCCGGAAAAATAATTACGATGCGGAAGCTTACAGCTTCTTTCATTCCAATTCCCCGCACGCAAATCCTTTCATCGGCATTCCTACTATTAAGCTGCCGGCAATTTCAAATAAAATTTAAACTGAATAGAACGCAGATCAGTTAAGATCATTTATGATAAAAGCGGATTAATCATAACCATCATAACAAATCTGCGTTCTACCCTTTTAAAATTCAACCACCAATAAAAAAATCCCGCATTTCAGCAGG
>DATHPY010000646.1:0-6352 GCA_035483315.1 Puia sp.
CTCGGATATGAACCGGTTCATATAGAAGAGTTGATTGGCAAAAAAGGAAAAACACAGGGAAATATGCGCGATGTAGAAATAGAAAAAATAAAAGAATACGCCGCAGAAGATGCAGACATCACACTTCAATTGAAACATGTATTTGTTCCATTGCTAAAAGAAAAATCTGTACAGAAAGTTTTTGTAGAAGTAGAAAATCCATTGGTGAAGGTATTAACTGATATGGAATTTGAAGGAGTGAGAATTGACGAAAATTTTTTAAAGGAATATTCAAAGCAATTAGAAACGGATGCAAAGATTGCAGAAGAAAATGTTTACAAATTGGCAAAAGAACAAGCGGGAGTTGGTCCATTCAATCTTTCATCACCCAAACAATTAGGTGAAGTGCTTTTCGATCATTTGAAACTCGATCCAAAAGCGAAAAAAACTAAAACCGGGCAATATGCAACTGGTGAAGATGTATTATTAAAACTCTCACACAAAAGTAAAATTGTAGAAGATATTTTGGCTTATCGCGAATTAACCAAATTAAAATCAACTTATGTAGATGCGCTACCGGTAATGGTTAACCGAAAAACAGGAAGAGTGCACACTTCATACGCGCAGGCTGTTGCAGTAACGGGCCGACTTTCCAGCAATAATCCCAATCTGCAAAACATTCCTGTGCGAACTGAGCGCGGAAGAGAAATAAGGAAAGCATTTATTCCGCGCGATGATAAACACATTCTTCTTTCCGCCGATTATTCTCAAATTGAATTGCGCATTGTTGCAGCAATCAGCGGCGATCCGGCAATGTGTGAAGCCTTCAAACAAAATAAAGATATTCATACGGCAACGGCTGCCAAAGTTTATAATGTTGATGAAAAAGATGTGACCAAGGAAATGCGCTATAAAGCAAAAAGCGTAAACTTCGGAATTATTTACGGACAAGGTGCTTTTGGTTTAGCTGATAACCTGGGCATCAGCAGATCAGAAGCGAAAGAAATAATTGATAATTATAAAAAGCAATTTGCAAACATTCAGAAATACATGGATGATACCATAAATTTTGCGCGCGAACATGGATATGTACAAACATTAATGGGAAGAAAACGTTGGCTAAGAGATATTAATAGCAGCAACTTTACCGTTAAAGGTTATGCTGAACGCAACGCAATTAATTCTCCGATTCAAGGAACGGCTGCTGATATGATCAAACTGGCGATGATAAAAATTCATGAAGCTTTCAAACAAAACAAATTTGCTTCAAAAATGATCTTGCAGGTGCACGATGAATTGGTTTTTGATGCTACAATCGAAGAGGCTGAACAAATTAAACCAGTAATTCTCAATTGTATGCGAGCAGCATTACCGTTACCAAACGGAGTTCCGGTTGAAGCTGAAATTGGTGGGGGAATCAATTGGTTAGAAGCTCATTAAATCCACATTAACATATTGTTTGTATTTAGACATCAAACTTTAGTGTTTATATATAGTCTTACGGAAGCAATTTTTTAATTTTGATAACCAAACTTTTCACAAAAAGAATCTTTTTACAAATTAAATTTTGACATATGAAAATTCTCCGAATTACCTTATCTCTTTTATTCAGCACCATTTTATTTGGCGCTGCTAAAGCAGATGATCAATGGCCACAAACTATTACCGCTTCTGATGGAACTGTGATAAAAATTTATGAGCCTCAGCCGGAATCTTTCCAGGGTGATGTTTTAAAAGCAAGATCAGCAATATCTATTTTAGAAAACGGGCAGACCGATCCAACGTTCGGTACTTTTTGGGAAATTGCCACTGTTCAAACTGACAGAGATAATCGCCAGGTAAATATTGCTTCAGTAAAAGTTCCTAACCTTAAACTTCCCGGTGATGTTGATGCTAATAAAATAAGTTACCTGAAGACAACTCTTGAAACCGAAATTCCAAGACTGAGCATTAATCTTTCTTTGGATAATGTTCTTGCATCATTAGATCAGAACGCGGAAGAAAAAAAGCTTTCAAAGGATCTGAATAATAATCCTCCAAAAATCTATTATGCAAACAAACCGTCTATTCTTGTAACTATTGACGGGCAGCCAAAAATTCAACACAATAATAATTGGAATGTAGATGTAGTGGTTAATTCACCATTTACCATTGTAAAATATAATGACGGCAATTATTATTTGTATGGAGGCAAACATTGGTATATGGCTCAATCTGCAACTGGTCCATATTCATATACTGATAATGTACCGCCGGCTTTTGGGCAAATTGAAACCGCAGTTAATAACGCAAACACTGATCCTGGTTATACTGATTCAGCATCTTCTTCTCAAAACAATGTTATTTCAGATATCGTAGTCAGCACAACTCCTGCTGAGCTCGTTCAAACAAACGGACAAGCAAGTTGGGAACCGGTTCAGGGAACAAATCTTTTGTACGTAAGCAATTCACAAAACGATATTTTTTTAGATCAGGGTTCTAACCAATATTATGTTTTACTTTCTGGTCGTTGGTACAGATCTGCTACCATGCAAGGTCCGTGGCAATTTGTTGCCGCAAATTCTTTGCCGGCAGATTTCGCAAAAATTCCGGAGGGTTCTCCAAAAGATAATGTGCTTGCAAGTGTTGCCGGAACAGATGCAGCCCGCGAAGCTGTGCTGGACGCACAAATTCCGCAAACAGCAAAAGTTGACAGGCATAATGCAAATGCAAATATTACGTATGATGGCAATCCTGATTTTCAGAATATACAGGGTACTGATATGCAGTATGGAGTTAACACACCAAATTCAGTAATAAGATTTCATGGAAGATATTATTGCGTAGATAATGGAGTTTGGTTTGTATCCGATAATGCACAAGGTCCGTGGACCGTTTGTACAGAAAGACCAGATGAAGTGGATATGATTCCACCGAGCAACCCGGATTACAACATGAAGTATGTTGACATTTACGACGTAACTCCGGATTATGTTTATATGGGTTACACGCCGGGTTATCTCAATACTTACGTCTATGGCCCAACCGTAGTTTACGGAACAGGATTTTATTATGATCCATGGTTTGGTTCTTATTATTATCCGCGTCCATATACATGGGGATTTGGTATGAATTATAATCCATGGTTTGGCTGGAGTTTTGGATTTGGTTACGGATTTGGATGGTTTAACGTAGGATTTGGTGGTGGCATTTGGGGTGGATGGCGCGGCGGATGGTGGGGACCATCGGTATATCATCCGGCATATCGTTGGGGCGGCGGACGTTTTGGATATAGCACAGCATATTACGGGAATCGCATAGGAGTCAATCGCGCCATAATCAGGAACAATGTTCGTTATACCAATAACATTTATCATTACAACAGAAGTGTAGTAACTAACGGCACTGCCCGTTTCGCAAATGGCGCAAATAGAAATAATTTCAATCGTACAGGTAACAGCGTAAATAATCCAAATCGAAATGGGTTTGTTAACAGGGCAAATACGCAAAATGTAAGATCTCCAAATAATATTACAACAGACAGATCCGGAAATGTTTTTCAGAGGAATACGCAAGGTCAATGGCAACAACGCCAGCAAAGACAATGGCAGCCTGTTAATAATAATCAGCAGGTGCAAAATTTAAATCGCCAGCAACAAATGCGGGAAAGAGGACAGACACGCACTCAAAATTTCCAGGCTACACGCCAAAGTTTTAGTCGCCCAAGCGGAGGCGGCGGAAGTACAAGATCGAGCAGCAGTGGGGGAAGCGTTCGTTCCGGCGGCGGCAGAAGGAATTAAAAAATAATTTTACTTAAAATAATGAGCGCTGTAATGGCGCTCATTATTTTTGTATTAATCACTATGCATATTTCAGATTATTTAAATTCTTTTCAGCATATCAGCACGCGTTATTTTATAATCGCGGGCATCGCGTTTATTTTGTTTTATATTCTTTTAAGAAAAAATTTCTCGTACAAAAAAATTCAAACAAAATATCCGAAGCTAAAGGATTACTTACGTGAAATAGGATTTTCTGTTTTTACCATGTGCCTTTTTGCATTGGTACCATTGATTTTTATAAAGAATAAATCCGTTGTAGTTCACACAACATTTTATACAAAGATTGATCAGTATGGATGGTTTTATTTCTTTCTTGCTTTTCCTTTGATGTTTATTATTCACGACACGTATTTTTATTGGATGCATCGTTTGATGCATCATAAAAAGTTGTTCCGGTTATTTCATTTGGTGCATCATAAGTCAATCAATCCGTCGCCATGGGCTGCATATGCATTTCATCCGTTAGAAGCAATCATTGAAATAGGAATTTATCCCGTATTCTTATTCACCATTCCAATCCATTATTTGCATTTCTATATTTTCTTTTTGCTTTCAATAATCTATAATGTTTATGGACACTTAGGGTTTGAATTATATCCAAAAGGGTTCAGCAATAACCGGTTTGGAAAATGGATAAACACTTCCGTAAATCACAATCAGCACCATCAATATTTTAAAGGAAATTATGGATTGTATTTTTTATTTTGGGATAGAATGATGGGAACAATCCGTAATGATTATGATGAAAAATTCAGTGAAGTAAATGCGCGAAAAAAATAATTCCTGTTACAAGTTAGAAGCATTTCCTTTTTCTTTTCCAACCATTCGTACAAATCCTTCCGCAGCTTTAACGCCCATTTCCACGCCGCGGAACTTTTCCATTATCTCATGTCCGCAACTGTAAATTCCCGGCGGATCCTGGCTCACGTGACAATAAACAGCTTTGCGTTTTTGTTCTTGTGTTGAAGTGATATCAATATAATCCGTTGGTTTAAAAGTTAAGGTTTGTTCTCCTGTACAAACTTCAAAAAAATAAAGTTCAAATTTTTGTTGTGAGCGAATCCAGCATTGTATGGTTAATAAAGAAGCGATCTGGTGATCTTTATGAGAATCAATTGGCCAATGTGTAAAAACAATATCCGGTTTTTCTTCACTCAAAATTGTTTGTAGTTTTTTCACCCAGTCATTATTCATGATCGTGTCGCCATCAATTTGCCCGGCAAAGATTGGTTTTGCATTTAATATTTTGCACGCAGCAATTGCTTCGTTGGTTCTTATTGATGCCGCTTCATCGTGCGTTTTTCCCGGAATTCCCGCTTCGCCTCTTGTTAAATAAACTATTGTTACAGAATGCCCGGCAACCGTAAGCTTTGCCAATGAGCCACCACAGCCACTTTCAGGATCGTCCGGATGTCCGCCAACACAAACAACCCTCATTGGTTTTGTTTCTGCAGAAATTTGAGACAATAATAATGAAGGTGAAGACAACATGCCCATTCCAGCAAGTGAAGATTTTACAAATCCGCGGCGTGATGAATTTTTCATACAGTCAATTTATGGTATGAAAGATAGAAAAATTAGCGACTAATAATTGTCAGATCTTTATTTTATTTGAAAATGTAGTTTGCGTTTTTCGGTTTAACTTGCACGTCCTTTTAAAAGAAACAAAAATTATGGAATATAGTAAAATCGTTGCCGTAACCGGCTTGCCTTCTTTGTTCGAATTGATCAGCAGCAAAACCGACGGCGCTATTGTTCGCTCGCTTGATGATAAGAGCACCAAATTTGTTTCCAGCAGAATTCATAAAATGACGCAACTGGAAACCATTGAAGTCTTCACCACTAAAGACAATGTAAATCTTGTCGAAGTTTTTAAAGCACTGGAAAGTTCAGGTGAAAAATTACCGGATGAGAAAGACAATGCTGCATTAAGCAACTATTTTAAAAAAGCATTTCCTGATCTGGATTTTGAAAAAGTGTATGCAAGTGATATGAAAAAAATGGTAAAATGGTTTGCCATTTTAAAAGCTAATGATATTGAATTAAAATTATCTGAGCCGCCAGTGGAAGAAGAACCTGCTGTTGAAGAAAAGAAAGAAGAGCCTGTTGCCAAAAAGAAAAAAGAAGAAAAAGTAGTTGTTCAGGAAGAAAAAAAGGAAACAAAAGCTCAAAAAGAACCTCATGCAAAAAAGAAAACAACTCCTGCAAAAAAAGAAGCTGCACCTAAAGAAGAAAAAGAAAAATCTAAAAAAGCGCCGGCAGCGCCTAAAAAAGCCGCCGCAAAATCTAAAACAAAAAAGAAATAAGGAAAATCATAATGAAATATAGCGCCGATATTAAAAAACCGGAAAGATATTTTTTACCCGAAGATTTTACAATTACAACCTGGGAAAACCTTGAACCTTATTTTAAAGATCTTGCTGAAAGAAAAATTTCATCAAAAAGTGATCTGGAAAAATGGTTAAAAGATTCCAGCGAGTTAGAAGCCGTCGTAAGCGAAGATGTAAGCTGGCGGCAGATCCGCATGACATGCGATACAGAAAACAAAACGC
>DATHPY010000647.1:0-2319 GCA_035483315.1 Puia sp.
TGATATTATTTTTTCATCTTTTCTTTTTTTCTGAAATATTCTGGAGTATACCCGAGTTCCCTTTTAAATGCAGCTGTAAAATTTGAATTATCAGGATATCCGACTAATTCAGCCACATCCTGCATAGTATAATTTTTTCCACTTTGCAGTAATAGTTTCGCATAATCCAACCTGGCCGCAAGTAGGTATTGATAAATTGTCACGCCAAACAAATGTTTGAAACAAGCTTGCAATTTCCAGTCGTTAATGCCAACCTTATGCGCGAGCTCCTTGATCTTGTATTTAGTTGACAACTTTAAGAGCATGATCTTTTTCGCTTCATACGTTTGTTCAATTTCATATGGTGAAAATGATTTCGGAGCATCAGGATTTATTCCAGATAATCTCTCAATGAAAATAGTGGTGAATTGAAGTATAGCACCTTCAAAAAAGAAAGGCGCCATTACATCTCTCATATCATATTGCAGCATGGAATTAATTATGGATATCATGGAAGGGCTAAGAAACAATTCCGCATTGACCAGGCTCGCTGCTTTTTTCTTTTCAGCTTTTTTAATAAAATCATCTAACAAAGGGAAATGTTCTGCAAAAGGCAACAAATAATCTTTCGTATAATGAATATCAAAAGTGTGATGAGTTTGACCTCCTATGAATTCAGATTCATTGTTGACAAATGGCAGGTATGACATTTCAAATTGTCTATTCTTTAATTGAAATTGTTTTTTGCCATCCCATTTTGAAACCAGGTCATTATGAAAAGGGATGTGTAATTCCAATACATAAAAATTCCCTTTTGCTTTAATTTTCGCAGAATGTTTAATGATATAAACACTATTCCAAATATGAAATCCATCACCTTCAAAATAATTGAAGATCATATCACCGATGTTAGCTTTAGCATACATGTGCTCAAATACTGGTAAACAAAAGTGTTTTAGATCGTCTGGTATTTTCTCAGCGATTTGAATATCACTTCCTGCCTTTGAATCGATTATTATTTCAAAAGTTTCCATTAATAATCATTTTTCTAATAAATCATAATCACAAATTCATAAAAAGCCTATGCCATGTGCTGGTTAGTTTGCATGACCAAAATTTATTTATCGCATTTCAAAAAATTGCATGCTTAAAAATCTACAAGATCTTCCTCCATTATTTTGCAAGCCAATCAGAATTCCTTACGAAAATGAAATACTTTTTTTCTCACATTTTCGAATTGATGAAAAACTGATAGTCTTTCGCTCATTACAATTGTCAACTGATATATCATTTATTCATGAGTGGACGAATCGTGATTATGCAATACAGTTCTGGAATTTCGCTGAATCCAGACATAAAATTGCTGATCACTACTTTGAGATTTTAAAATCTCCTTACTTCCATTCCTTCGTTGGATTACTTGGAGACCAACCTGTTTGCCAGGTCGACATTTATAATGTTTTAGCTGATGAATTATGTAAGCACATTTCACAACCAAAGGGGGACGATTCTGGAATGCATTTTCTTATGGCGCCAATGGATAAAAGAATTCCAAATCTTTCCACATATTCATTCTGCGCGTTCCTGGAATTTTATTTCTCTTTTCCCATGGCGCTTCGCATGTTTGGCGAACCTGACGAAAAAAATATCAAGGCAAATAAATTAGTAGTCAGAGTAGGCTTTCAATTTTTAAAAACAATTCAGCTCTCTTACAAAATTGCAAACCTCTACTCAATCACAAAAAATCAATTCTATGCAAAGAATAAAATCTCTTGATCTCGCTCGTGGTTTCACTGTCCTCATGATCGCCCCCATTCACACGGTCATGCTCTATAGCAACCTCGCAATCCGCGAAACACTTTTTGCAAAATTATTAGCCTTCGTTGCTGAAGGTCCGGGCGCACAATTGTTCATGATGCTCATGGGAATATTTTTTGCAATATCGCCCCCGAAAAATTTTCAAACAGTTTGCAAAAGAGTTTTTTATTTATTGCTCGTTGCATATTTATTAAATGTTTTCAAGTTTGTGATTCCGTATGCGCTTGGACTCCTGTCTGATGATTTGCTTAATGATCTGCAAATACAAAATGCTCCTGGCGGGTACGTGCAATCATTATTGCTCGGCGATATTTTGCATTTTGCCGCACTCGCACAACTTGCTTTATTTTCTATTCAGCGAATGAAATATTATCATATTGTAGCCGTTCTACTCGCCGGATTTTACTGCGTGATGTCACCAATGTTTTGGGATATACA
Organism: Puia sp.; assembly: GCA_035483315.1. Classification (GTDB taxonomy): domain Bacteria; phylum Bacteroidota; class Bacteroidia; order Chitinophagales; family Chitinophagaceae; genus Puia. The sequence continues at coordinate 2,236 of DATHPY010000647.1, forward strand.
TATCCGTTATCCTGCGTTTGATTACCTGTATCAGTTGACCGGCGGAGCTCCGCCAAAAGTCTTTTTCCCTTTTCTTCCCTGGAT
>DATHPY010000648.1:0-3848 GCA_035483315.1 Puia sp.
CATCATTCCGTTCCATTCACCAATGCGGATTCTTATGTAGAGTGGATAAAAATCCCTTACACAAGATGGTTTGCGTCGCCTATAAAAAGAGGAGATGTTGTTGTTTTTAATTTTCCCGCTGGAGATACGGTTATTAACAGAGATGGGTTTCAATCTGAAAGACCATATTACTCGGTGTGCCGTTACGGAGATCAGGCGGAAGGACCGGGTATGGGAAATATTGATTCAGGCAGAAAAGTTGTATTGAGCGACCCCGATGATTATCCTATTGTTGTAAGACCGATAGATAAACAGGAAAATTATATTAAACGTTGTGTTGGTGTTTCCGGAGATTCGATACAAATTAAAGATGATGTTGTTTATATTAACGGAGAAGCTCAACCACCACCGCCAAATTCAGAACTGCATTATATTGTAACTACAAACGGACAGCAACTTGATGCTGATGTGATGAAGGAAGAATATAATCTTGATATTGATAAAGGAGATTATTCCGCAACCGGAAGACAAAATGAATTTGCAATGTTGTTAACGAATTCAGCAAAAGAAAAAATGCTTAAATCAGGACTCGCTAAAATTATTCAGCTGGATTATAATTACCAGGGCGGCGGAGGCGGCACAATGCCTTATGATAAATTTCATAATTGGGCACGCGATAATTTTGGACCAGTTTGGATTCCAAAAAAAGGCGCAACCATTACATTGACGGAAGAAAATTATGCAATGTATGAAAGAGTGATTCGTACTTATGAAGGCAACAAATTAGAAATGCGTAATAGCAATTTTTATATTAATGATAAAGAAACAAACGAGTACACTTTTAAAATGGATTATTACTGGATGATGGGAGATAACCGCCAGGATTCGCAGGATTCGCGCTATTGGGGATTTGTTCCGGAAGATCATGTTGTAGGAAGTGCATCATTGATATGGATGAGTTTTGACCATGGCATTCGCTGGAAGCGTTTGTTTAATAAGATCAGATAATTGATGGAAGGCACAAGGAACAAGGGACAAGGATCAAGACTTGAGATGAAACTTGTGCCTTAAATGTTTTACTTGTGTCTTTAAAATTATTATGAAAAAAGATTTTCAATTCACTTTCGATGATTATGGTTCCATAAACGAACTCTCTGAAGAAGATGCGATGTTATTACACGAGGCGCAAAAAGCTACAAAAAATTCCTACGCGCCTTACTCACGGTTTCGTGTAGCCGCAGTTGCCAAATTATCCAACGGAAAAATTGTTATTGGAACCAACCAGGAAAACGCTTCATTTCCCGCAGGCATTTGCGCCGAAAGAGTTTTATTATCTTCTGTCTCATCTCAATTTCTTGATGCGCAAATTGAAACGATTGCCATCAGTTATAAAAATGAAAACGGAGAAAGCAATCATCCGATTTCGCCTTGCGGTATTTGCCGGCAATCCTTACAGGAATATGAACATCGCTTCAAACACCCGATACGCCTTATTCTTGGAGGAATAGAAGGAAAAATTTATGTTATTCCACAAACTTCTTTATTATTACCACTTGCATTTACGGGAGATGAATTGAAATAATTCAATTTTAGTTTCTTCATTAATTATCTGACATTTCATTTTTATAATTTTAAAAATGTTTATATTGGAATTAATTTCTTCATAAACCCAAACCGATTGTTATGTCCCAAAATTTAACTGCGCCATCTTTCTCATCACAACGTTTATATTCGCTCGATGCACTTCGAGGGTTTGATATGTTTTGGATAATGGGCGCTGAGGAAATCGTTCATGGAATGGCGAAGGTTACCGGTAATTCTTTTTGGCTTGGGTTTTCAAATCAGTTAACTCATCCGGATTGGAATGGTTTTCATCTGTACGATCTCATCTTTCCGCTTTTTCTTTTTATCGCCGGAGTAGCTACTCCTTATTCCGTTGGAAAAGAATTGGAAGCTGGCGCATCAAAACAAAAAATATTGGCGCGTGTAATAAGAAGAGGTTTGATCTTAGTTGTGCTTGGTGTTATTTATAACAATGGATTGCATTTGCGGCCATTCTCTGAAATCCGCTTTGGTAGCGTGCTTGGACGAATTGGTCTTGCATATATGTTTGCGAATATTATTGCCTTGTACACTAAACAGATCGGGCAGATAATTTGGTTTTGGTGTTTGCTTATCGGTTATTGGTTACTGTTAAAATTTACATCAGCGCCTGGTTTTCCGCGTGGCGATTTAACCATGCAGGGAAATTTTGCATCTTATATTGATCGCTCAATAATTCCCGGTCATTTGTATTTGGTCATTCACGATCCGGAAGGTTTGGTATCAACCATTCCTGCAATCGGAACAGGTTTGTTAGGAATTATTACGGGGTATTTTTTAAAAAATAATCCGATGAAACAAACACAAAAAGTTTTATGGATGTTTGTTACCGGTGTAATATTTCTTGGGCTTGCGCAATTATGGAATCTTGATTTTCCCATCAATAAAAATTTATGGACGAGTTCTTTTGTGTTGAACGTTGGCGGATTGAGCCTGATTTTGTTGTCCATCTTTTATTATATAATTGATGTGCTTGGATATAGAAAATGGGCATTCTTTTTTAGAGTAATTGGAATGAATTCAATTCTTATTTATATCTCTGGTCGTTTTATAAATTGGGAATATACCACTAATGGGTTTTTTAAATGGGTTGGGCAATTGGTTGGCGACCCGTGGAATATTGTAATAATGGCTTGTCTGTATGTATTTACAAAATGGCTCTTTCTCTATTTCATGTACAAAAAGAAGGTCTTTCTGCGGGTATAATAATTAATTTTGTAAGAAAAGATCATGAAATTTTTAGTTGGATTATTTGCAGTGGTTTTGATCTCTGCAAATAGTAACGCGCAGCATGCTACGTGGAGTGCAGATGAGATAATGAAAGAAGCTTTTCAAACGGCCAATAAAGAAAATAAAAAAGTTTTCATCATATTTCATGCATCCTGGTGCGGGTGGTGTCACAAAATGGATAGCTCAATGAATGATAAAAGTTGCAAGAAATTTTTTGACGACAACTTTGTTATCCGTCACCTTGATGTTGATGAATTTAAAGAAGATAAAAAAGCCCTTCAAAATCCCGGCGCCGATGAATTAAGAACAAAATATCATGGAGATAGCGCAGGCATTCCATTCTGGTTGATATTTGATAAGGGTGGTAAATTATTAGCTGATTCAAAAATAAGACCCGATGGCGCTGGTTTTGACATGAATGGTGATAATGTTGGTTGTCCGTCAGAAGCAAAAGAAGTTGATTATTTTATTAAGGTATTAAAAACTGCAACAGTTCTTACACCTGAACAGGAAGAAATAATAACAACGCGATTTAGAAAGAATAGTGAATAGCGAATGGTCAATCGTCAATAAAATAGTAAATACAAAACTATTTTAGAATTTCAAGAACTACAAACTCTAAACTGCAAACTGATTAAATAATTAACTAACAGTTTGCAACAGCCGTTGTATTTTCACACTTAATATTTTTAGGTATGAAGCAAATACAATGGAATTATTTTTTTTTCTTTTTTAGTTTGATAATAATTTCGGTTGGCTGTAAACAGCCAATGGCGCCGGATTACCGCGGAATAGAATCAGTAACGATAACAAAAATTGGCATTAACGAATCTCGTGTAGCCGGCAACGTTATATTCTATAACCCAAATAATTTTCGTCTTCAGCTTAAACACGCCGATGTAACTATTTCCATTAATGATAAATTTGCCGGGCATTGCGTTATTGATTCTACGATTCAAATTCCAAAACTTGATAGTTTTTTAATTCCCGTTTCTGTAAATATTGATCTGAAAAATATTATGAGCAATGCTGTTCAA
>DATHPY010000649.1:0-8136 GCA_035483315.1 Puia sp.
CCATACCGGTGCGGATTCTGCACCAAAATCCGGAACACTCTGCTCACTTTGTTTGAATTTATTTTGAAAGCCGGGAGAAGAAACATCATCGTAAGAAAGTTTTCCGGAAGTATCCGTGAAAACGGAGATCATCTTTCCGATAGTTATGTTTTGCTTTTCCGCGTCTGATGTAATTACAGGTTGCGCAAAACATTTAAATGCACAAATGTTCCAGCAAATTAAAATAAATACAATGCGCTTCACCGACATAATGAACATTGGTTTAGTATTTGCAAAAAGCAAATTACTACGAAATGTTGAGTTGGGTTTGCCAATACTGCGTAACGAAAACATTATTGGGATCAAATGATTTTCTTATTGCATTCCATTTTTCAAAATTTGGATATTGCGATAAAAGATATGCTCCACCCGGGTTTCCATTTATAGTTGTTGGAAGATATTTTCCCCAATGACAACGGAACTCCAGGCTTTCAAGCGCGTTCCAATAATTTTGAAAAAGAGTTTGAACCGGATCTTTATTGGTGTTCGCAAACCAAAAAACATCGATGCGGATCATATCACTGCCGAATGAAGGGCTCATCCAAAAATTACTTGCTTTTGCTCCATAAATTTCTATACTGAAATATCCGGTATTGCCCGTATTTTCTCCATTAACACCATAAAAAGTTTGCAACGCCAGCATTACTTGTTGCGCTTTACTCATCGGTATCCACATCTCAGTAAATTTTACCGGCATTAGCTTATCATTAATTTCATTATCCATGCACAAACCCGTGTACCAGTAATCCTGGAATTTCTGATCCTCGCCAATTTTTACAAATACATCAAGTATTGCCGGAAGAATGTATGGGTAAAAAGCTGCTGTAATTGTATCTGCTACAAGTTGTGCACCGGTCCAATTTTTAAATACATTTAAAAACCAATCCGGCCAATAACCGATAGACGAATAAAGAATATCTGCGCCGGTAGTAGCTGGCGCTTCCGAACCCAAAAGAGGAGGCACTTCTTCATAAGGATGCGGAACAAATCCGTTTACTACAGGAATTTGATTTGCCTGCCACACCACCATTTTTTGAACATTAAGTTGCGGCCACCACATGAGACGGGAATAATCTACATTTTGAAAAAAATTTTGCAGATCGGTTGAACCAGATCCAAACAGATCTATCGGACAATCTTTGGCATAAGTTGTTGTTTCTTCTCCCTGGATATTAAAAGTAGGAATGCAGTTAAATGTTACCGATACAATTATTCCAAACATTCCCAATGCAATTCCAGCAGCATAAAAATTATCTGTGTTTGCATCTGTAATGGAAAAAGTGCGAAGCTGCAGAGTGGGTTCCGCTGTCATAACTGTGATGCTTGCAATCATTTCATCAAAAGAATATTTTAATGATCCGCCCGAAGAACCTGTTGAAAGAAATCCGCCAACTGTTTGATGTTTGATGCCGCCCATTTCAGGGATCGCCCATCCATGATTGAACACTTGTGTAAACAAACTATTGGCATCAGTTGATTTTACTCCTGTAGATTCAGGAGTTGGATCATAAGGATCGTAACCAAGATGGCAACCGCCACCGACAGTTACCTGCATTTTTATGTTATCAAAAGAAACCGAATTAAAATACGATAACATGATGTACGTGCAATTGGCGTAATCGCCCGATTCCTGATCCGGCGTGAGTGGAAACGAATGACCCGAGCCGCGCATGCTTATTTTTTTGTTGTTTGTTATTGCATCGGAAACGAGTGCAGACAGATCATCTGTTGTTTGGGGTAAATAATAGGTTGCGCCTCCAACCGGCACAGTGGCGATGTTTGAAATTGAGCTCATAAATTTTGGTTTTAAGGGGGTTGTTTTATGATGAAGTTCTGGTAAAGGGCGGGATGTAACTAAAGTTAAATAAAAGAAATGTAATTCTGATTTTAAGCTGGCATATCATATTATCTGAATCACAGATTAAACGGATTTATGGATTTCACAGAAACATTATCCGTGTAATCTTTAATCCAACAAATCCGTAATTCAGACAAAAGGCAATTGAATAATGAACTTCGTTCCCTCACCCTCTTTGGTCTCCACTTTTATTTCTCCGCCATGCGCTTTTATGATATCATAACTCAGGCTCAAACCCAGGCCAGTTCCTTGTCCTGTGGGTTTTGTGGTGAAGAACGGTTGAAATATTTTATCAATTACTTTTTGAGGAATGCCGCCCCCATTGTCAATTACTTTTATTTCAACTGCCCGACCCCCTGAAGGGGGCTGAATCAATCTGGTTGTTACGGTGACAGTTGGTTCATATCCTGAGCCTTCTACTTTCCGCCTTTCATTAACCACATAAAACGCATTGTTGTATAAATTCAGCAGCACCCTGCCAATATCTGCGGGAACAATATTTATTTTGCCGATGCTGGTATCAAAATCAGTTTTTATTGCTGAGTTAAAAGCTTTGTCTTTTGCGCGAAGCCCCTGGTAACTCAATCGTAAATACTCATCTGCCAATGCATTAATATCTGCTGATTCTTTTTCACCTGCGCTTGACCGTGAGTGCTGCAACATTCCTTTCACAATGGCATCAGCGCGTTTGCCATGATGATTTATTTTTTCAAGATTTTGTTTAATGTCATTCAATATTTCATTTTCCATTTTCTCATCTCTTGTACCTTGTGCCTTGTTTCTTTCTTCCTGTAACTCTTCGATCAGCTCATTACTTACTTCAGAAAAATTATTTACAAAATTCAACGGGTTTTGAATTTCATGCGCAATGCCTGCGGTGAGTTCTCCAAGCGAAGCCATTTTTTCTGATTGCACCAGTTGTTGCTGCGCCTGTTTCAGGTCTACCAATGTTTTATCTACCTGTTGTTTAGCCGCTTCGAGTTTGTTAAAATCTTCATAACGGGCATAGGCCGTCGAAAATGCATCGGCGATGGATTGAATTAAATTTATTTCTTCTTCACTTAACTGAATGGGATTCCCAACATATAACATGCCCTGCAAAAAAGGAAGAAAATGCAGATAAAATCCTCCATGCGGAATAGTTTGTAAATACTGTTCAGGCGATACAAGCGCGCCCTGTTTTACTAATGTTACGGCAAATGTTGTAAAGGCATCCTCATCCCAATGATCTATATAGTTTTTGTGGTTTTTCCAATGTCTGATGACAAGTTCAATATTTCCCGGCGTATCATAAGGAATATGAAATGCAGCGATCGCTTTACCATCAGGTGTTGAAAGAAAAGTATGAATGAGTTGTTGTTCATCATTCATAATAAAAACACCGCAGCGGATGAACGGAACGTTAAGAATACTTAATTCATTCCAAACTAATGGCGTTATTCTCTCCAGATCTTGTGTGGTGCGCATAGATGCAATGTCTGCGCGAATGCGGTCGAGCGCTGCCTGCCTGATCGCTTCTTTTGTGCTGGCTTCGGCAATTTGCAGATCGTTATAACGGGTATAAGTAAGGTTAAATACTTCTCCAAAACGCTTTATTACTTTCTTTATATCGTCCGAAAAATCACTTCCTTTAAAAACGTATAGTCCACCAACAGGAAAGTGCGAAACATACATGTATTGTTCGCTTTTTGACAAATCATTCTGATCGTCCGGCAATTTAAAATTGGTGTTGGAAAGCGCGGTGTAAAAATTGGTAAGATCATCATCTTTCAAAACATAAGAAAAATCTTTTAGCTGCGACCACGCATTGAATGCGCCTTGTAATAATGGATGTATGTCCATTGATTCATACCCGGAAACCTGCACAGCTGTTCCTTCGGTAGTTTTAGTAGTTGACCAAATTCTCGTAGTATGATTTTCCTTATTGATAATAGAAATGCCACAGCGTATGGCGCCAAGATCCATTTTTTCCAGCTCATCAAAAACGATTGCGACAGCGTTTGAAAGGTCTTCGCTTTTTTGCATGGACATGGCTTTGCTTCTCACTCTTTCCAATGCCGCTTCAATTTGTGATTCCCTTGCCTGCGCTTCTGCTTTTTGAAGATCGAGGAAACGTGTATAGGTTTGCTGAAATACTTTTCCAAAGCGAAGCAGTATTTTATTTTCTTCATCTGAATAAGAAATGCCTGAAAAATTTTCGATGTACAGAGAAACATCCTCAAATAATACTGTTGATGCAGCAAGACCGGGGCAACTTAAATAAAACTTTTTTGATTCTTCCGGCAAGCCGGGAACATAGGACAAGAGTTCTTTGTAGAATTTATTTTTTTCTTCGAAATTTAAATTGGTGGCAAAAATGATTGAACCTTTTTCTTTTGCTTCATTAAATTGATTTGCCCACACTGATTCAAAATATGGATGTGTTATTTTAGAAGGGATATCATTTTTGTCAGCGATCCAAAAATGCCAATCACTTTTTAATTTATAATCAACAACAAAACCTGCATGGTCAATATTAATATTTAAATGAATGAACTGGTCATAAACGATCTTGATTACTTCTTTCAACTCTTCACTTTTCTGCATCGCCATTGATCGGCTGCGCACTCTTTCCAATGCAGCTTCTATTTGGGATTCTCTTGCTTGCGCTTCTGCTTTTTGAAGATCAAGAAAACGAGTATAGGTTTGTTCGAATACTAGTGCAAATCTTTCTAAAAGCAAAATACTTTCAGCCGAACGGGATTCATTCGATTGCACATTGATAAGTCCTTTCGAAAAAAAAGCAACATTAATGACACTTTTTTTTTCTTCTGGATTATGAGCAGCACCGCCCATGCTTTCCCTGAAATTTGCAAAGTCATAAAGCTCTATTCCGCCAAGCTCAATCACCAATGATTTTTTCTGTTCTTTCCACGCGTTATATATTCTATTGGTGACGTTGGGCTCATCAATGGGAAATTTAAACACGCTGTTTGTTTGATTACCGTACATCGTGACCCAATATTCAATTACCCATTCCTCTTCATTGATAATACCAATAGTAGCCTGGTCCGGATTTTCTCCCAATTGTTTGAATTGCTGAAAAAGTATGAATACTGTTTCGCTGAGTTCATCACTTTTTTGCATCGCCATTGTTCTTGCACGAACACGTTCAAGTGCGAGTTGGATCTGGGATTCTCTTGCCTGGGCTTCTGCTTTTTGAAGATCGAGATAGCGCCTGTATGTTTGCCCGAACACACCTGCAAATCTTTTGAAAATCACAGATGCTTCCGCAGATATTGGTTCTGCTGTAAAAGCGAAAATGCATCCTTCTGCAAAATAGAAATCGCTATGAAATTCTTTTGAAGGCAACGCGCTTAAATCAAATTTAGTTGGGTAATATTTAGCATCATTGATAGCGCGATAATATGTTTTGATGCCCTCCCCTTTTAATTCGTATGAAAAAAAAGATTCTTTATTTTTCCATGCTTCTCTTACTCCGCGCAGCATGGGATGGATTTCGGTATCCAACTGCCCAATGATCAATGTAGCTTTTCCTGAATCATTTGACTTTGCAGTCCAAACTTCAGTAATAGGCGAGTCGCTGTGAATTAATATTCCACATCGGTTGGTACTGATACCAAGCTTAACAAATTCTTCGAACAATGTAGCAACCGTGTCGCCAACGTCCTGGCTATTGTGCATCGCCATTGTTTTTGCACGAACTCGTTCGAGCGATAATTCAATTTGCGATTCTCTTGCCTGCGCTTCTGCTTTTTTCAAATCCTGATACCTTCGGAAGGTGAGTGAAAAGACAGCTGTGAATTTTTTTAATATCTGTTTGTGTTCTTCTGAATGAAGGTTTAGTGAGTAGGTCCAAATAGCGCCTTCAGGAAAGAAATAGGCTTGGAAATGCTGATCGGGCAATTCAGGCATTTTCCCTGATAAAGAATAGTTCGGCGAATTTGATAAAACTTTGTAATAAGCCTTCTTTTCTTCTCCGGCCAAAAAGTAATGGAAAAAATCTTGTTTCTGTTGCCATCCTTTATAAAATTGTTGCCATACATGAGTTGCATTCATATCAAGGGTGCCTGAGGTTCTGACAGTTTTTCCATCTTCTGTTTTCATAAATGACCAAACCTCGGCAAGTTGGTTGGTGCCGAAGATCGCAATTCCAACCCGAATGTTTTTCAATTCCAACTTTTCCAATTCAGAAAACATTGCAATGGTAGCAACTCCCACATCGTTACTGTTATTCATGGCCATTGTATGGAAGCGGACTCTTTCCAATGCTGCTTCAATCGTTGCTTCTCTCGCCTGCGTTTCTGCTTTTTGGAGATCAAGAAAACGCGTATAGGTTTGTTCGAAAACTTTTGCGAATCTTTCTAAAAGCAAAATGCTTTCTGCAGAACGTGATTCATTCGATTGTATGTTGAGAAGACCTTTTGAAAAAAAAGCAACATTAATAACACGTCTTTTTTCTGCTTCATTATATTTGGCTCCGCCCAAGCTTGCTCTGTAGGTAGCAAAGTCGTAAAGTTCTTTTCCACTTAAATCTATCACTAATGATTTTTTCTGTTCCTTCCATGCTTTATATATTCTGTTAGTTACATTAGGCTCATCAATTGAAAATTTAAATACACGATTCATTTGATTGCCATACATGGTAACCCAATATTCAATTACCCATTCCTCTTCATTGATAATACCAATAGTAGCCTGGTCGGGATTTTTTCCTAATTCTTTAAACTGTTGAAAAAGGATGAACACTGTTTCTGAAAGCTCATCACTTTTTTGCATAGCCATTGTTCTTGCACGAACTCTTTCTAATGCTAATTGAATTTGAGATTCTCTTGCTTGTGCTTCTGCATTTTTCAAATCGAGGAAACGCGTATAGGTTTGCTGAAAGATCGCACCGAATCTTTTGAATATATCATGATATTCCGGCAATGGTTCATTGGAAATGACAAATAAATAACCCTGCGAAAAAAACATAGCGTGAGTAAACGTTTCTGTTGGTTGATCGGGCAACGCCTGAAATTGTTGCGTTGGAATTTTGGCGTATTTTTTTAAAAAGTTTAAGTGCTGAACCAATGCATCGCCGGAAAGATTTACAACGAGAAATTTTTCTCCGTTTTTCCACGCAGCATAAATGGTTTTATACGCTGACGTTTCATTATAAGGAACCATGAATGAGTGCGGAATAACATCTCCATCAGGTTTTGTGATCCAACATTCACCAATAGGTTGATCTGATTTTAATGTTGTTATTGCGCAGGTGCGCATTTGTGTTGACTTGATTCCTAATCCAAGAAGTTGTTTAAAAAGAAGGGACGCTGTTTCTGCGAGCTCTTCACTTTTTTGCATCGCCATCGTTCTTGCACGAACCTTTTCTAATGCTAATTGAATTTGAGATTCTCTTGCCTGCGCTTCTGCTTTTTCAATATCTAAATACCTGCGATAAGATAATTCAAACACTTTGAGAAAGCGCTTGAATAAATTTGTTTCTTCTTCATTTAATGGACTGTATGTTGAGATTCCCAACGCAACGGGACCGAGTGAAAACCAATAATAATTTAGTGATGATGCTGTGTTCAAGTAATCATCAATAAAAACATTGGTTGTTTTTTGATAAGCAAGCCAGTCTTTTACTTCATTGCCGATAATATGCGCAACCATAAATTCGCCGTATCCTTTGAGCATTTTATCTGCGAACTCCTGGTGAATTTTATTGTTTGTGTAAGATGTTTCGGTGATAAAAGTTTTATCATGCTTTGCATAATATTCATAATTCATGTACGTGCCTTTGTCTTCGTAAAAGATCGCGGTCTGTACATTGCGGATCTCTTTTACATTCAGTAATTCCAATTGAGTTGAAATAACCTGGCATATATGAAGCATGTCGTCCCGCTTTTTCATGCTCATGGCAACTGTTCCTACTCTTTCCAAAGAAGATTCAATTTCTAATTCTTTATCAGCGCTGTTTGCGGCTTTTGAAAGTGTATTTTTTTCTTCATCGGTGAGATGTTGTGATCGCTGAATAATATTCAATATGGATTGCAGATCCTTATTCATTTAATTTTGGTTTGAAAAAAATTCTACTGATAAATACTGATAGAAGATACTACATTAAGATAAGGCAGGTTTCAGGGCCTAAAAAATTTTTTTGAAAAGAGGGTCGTTATCTCTAATGAATGTGCCTGCGTTTTATTATTCCGCCGGATGCTTCCTTAATAGTACTTGCAAAAACAAACGCATTC
>DATHPY010000650.1:0-3744 GCA_035483315.1 Puia sp.
TTTAAAGTTCCTGTTCATTTTGAAGAATACGAACGAGTGGATTCGTTGCTGCAGCAGATACATTAATTGATAATGGAAAATTGATAATTGATGGAACGCAGATTTTTTATGATGATTATGATCTTGATATTAGTTCAATCATAAATGATCTTAACTGATCGGCGTTCTATCTGACCGCATATTTTGGATTTACGTTTAGTAATGCCACAGTTCAATAGTAGCAACACAGATGAATGGATTGGTTATTTTTTTTCTTTTTACTAAAAAAATAAAAAAATAACAAAATAGGATTTGCAACGATGTTGAAGAGTGAACAAATGCCGGTAACAAAACAGTCGACAGTTGTCTGTCAACTGTCGACCGAATATCTTAATGCGCCAACCTTCGCTTTTTTATCATTCCACCTTTTGTGTCTTTGATACTGTGCATGATGATGAAAGCGTTTGGATCAATTGCTTCAACTTCTGTTTTTAATTTGGATATTTCGAGTCGTGTAATAACGGTGAAAAGAATATTCATATCCGTCGCGTAACCTTTTTTCCCAAAACCAGCGTTGCCTTTGTACACGGTGATTCCGCGTCCTAATTTTTTTGTAACCATGTCATAAATTTCCTGTGACTTTGGCGAGATTATGGTGACACCCGTATATTCTTCAATGCCTTCAATAAAAAAGTCAATTGTTTTTGAAGCGGCGAGATAAGTGAGCATCGAATATAACGCAGCTTCGACCGACAATACGTAAGCAGCCGCAGAAAAAACGATAATGTTAATCGCAATAATAATATCGCCGACTGATACACTTAATTTTCGACTGAGAAAAATGGCGAGCACTTCTGTTCCATCCAAAACTCCACCGGCGCGCATGGCGAGACCGATTCCTGCGCCAAGAAAAAATCCGCCGAAAACTGCAACCAATAATTTATCCGTGGTAACAATTGGGAAGTGAATAAAAGTTATACATATCGCAAGAGCAACAATGGCAAAAATTGTTTTGATGCTGAATATTTTTCCTATCTGCCGGAAACCGAGAATCACGAATGGGATATTAATAATGATGAGAATTATTGCCAGCGGCCATTTAGCAACTTCGGCAATTAAAAGAGAAATACCTGTTGCACCGCCATCAATAAAATTATTCGGCAGTAAAAAACTTTCCAATCCAAAACCTGCCGAAAAAATCCCGGCTGTCAACAAAAGAATATCTTTTGCCGTGCGGATGGTTAAAATTTTATTTTGCATAAATTTTTTTGCGTTGCGATATCGCGATGAATGATCGGTATTTGTTTTTGTACCCGGCATTAATTGAAAATAATGAATTTCATGAAGAAGGCAAAAGTTAAATGTCGTAACTTTGCGCGCTGTAAAATAGTTAATGGTTCATAGTTAATAATTGATAAAAGAAATGCTTTACTATGAACCGACAACTACTAACTATCAACTACAATGAAGTACAATAACGAAATAAATAAAAGAAGAACATTCGCTATCATTTCTCACCCTGATGCTGGTAAAACTACATTAACAGAAAAATTTTTGTTGTTCGGCGGCGCTATTCAAACTGCGGGCGCAGTAAAAAGCAATAAAATAAAAAAATATGCCACGAGTGATTTTATGGAGATCGAGCGCCAACGTGGTATTTCCGTGGCAACCTCGGTAATGAGTTTTGAATACAAAGGAATTCTTATTAATCTTCTCGATACACCAGGTCACAAAGATTTTGCTGAAGATACTTATAGAACACTTACTGCCGTTGACAGCGTTATTTTGGTTATCGACAGTGTGAATGGAGTGGAAGAACAAACGCGACGTTTGATGGAAGTTTGCAGAATGCGATTGACTCCGGTGATCGTATTTATTAATAAGATGGATCGTGATGGAAAAAATCGTTTTGATCTTTTGGAAGAAATTGAAAAAGAATTAAAGTTAGAATTACACCCGATGACTTGGCCAATTAACAGTGGAAAAGATTTTAAAGGTGTTTACAATCTTTATAATAAAAGTCTTGTTTTATTTACTGCAAACACAAAAGCAACCGATGAAGACACCGTAAAAATTGAAGACATCAACAGTTCATCGCTCGATGAAAAATTGGGAGAAAAAGACGCGGCCATTTTGCGTGAAGACGTTGAACTTGTTGACGGTGTTCACGGACAATTAGATGTTGATGATTATTTAGCAGGGAAAGTTGCGCCGGTTTTTTTCGGGAGTGCGATAAATAATTTTGGAGTGAAGGAAATGCTGGATACATTTATTCAAATTGCTCCATTGCCGCAATGCCGTGAGACATCGGTAAGGGAAGTTTGTCCGGCAGAAGAAAAACTCAGCGGGTTTATTTTTAAAATTCACGCAAACCTGGATCCAAAACATCGCGATAGGATCGCATTTATGCGTGTTTGCAGCGGCAGGTTTGAGCGCAATAAGTATTTTCATCATGTTCGGTTAGACAAGGACGTTAGGTTCAGCAATCCGTATACTTTTTTGGCAAGAGATAAAGATGTTATTGATGAAGCGTTTCCCGGCGATGTTGTCGGTCTGTTTGATACAGGGAATTTTAAGATCGGTGACACATTAACTGAAGGTGAGAATTTTTATTTTACCGGCATTCCGTCTTTTTCTCCTGAGATATTTAAAGAAGTGATCAATAAAGATCCAATGAAAACAAAGCAACTTGAAAAAGGCCTTCTTCAATTAACGGATGAAGGAGTTGCACAATTATTCACGCAGTTCGGCGGGAATAAAAAAATAATAGGTTGTGTAGGAGAGTTGCAGTTTGAAGTCATTCAATATAGATTGTTGCATGAGTACAGCGCTTCTGTGCAATTTAATAGTTTACCATTTTATAAGGCTTGCTGGATAACGAGTAAAGACGAAAAAAAATTAGAAGATTTTATCCGTTTTAAACACGCGAATATTGCCGAAGATAAAGATGGACATTTGGTTTATCTTGCCCAAAGCGAATGGTATTTAAATACGGAGAGGAATAATAATCCTGAAATTGAATTTCATTTTACTTCGGAAATTCATAAATAATTTCCATGATATTCGAAACAGCGCGTTTATTGGTGCGGCAATATAATTTAGATGATGCCGAAAATTTTTATCTTCTGAACAGCGATGCAGATGTAATGAAATACATACGAACTCCAAAAACAAGGCAACAGGCTTTTCAATTTCTACAGGAAAATATTCAATATTATAATGAATTTCCTGTTTATGGAAGATGGGCTTTGATTGAAAAATTAAACCAGCAATTTATTGGTTCATTTATGCTTCGTCCGTCAACAGCTGTTAATGATAAAATTGAATTGGGTTACGCAATGTTTAAAAATCATTGGGGAAAAGGATATGCTACTGAATCTGTGAAAGGCGGACTTGACTTTGCTTTCAGGCATTTGCTACTTCCCGATGTCATTGCTATTACACAGACTGAAAATATTTCTTCTCAGAAAGTATTATTAAAATGCGGGTTTATTCAGCATGAAAATATAAATGATAATGGAAGAATGGTTAACTTTTTTTCTATCCAAAATAATTTTCATGGTTGAAACGAAGCGGCTTAATATTATTCCATTAAACAGCGAACAATTAGAATTATATCTTCTTGGTAATAATAAATTTGAAAGAGAATTTAAATTAGTTGATAGTGGAAGAAAAGTTTCTCCGGAAATAAACGAAAGGGTGTTAAGAACAATATTACCTGCGGTAAAAAACTCATCCGATAAAAATTATTTGTTTTATACCTTC
>DATHPY010000651.1:0-5161 GCA_035483315.1 Puia sp.
AGTGTCGGTGCCAGCTCAAAACCATCATTTTTAAACTCGGTAAAGAATTTTTTGTCAAAGTTAGCGGCTGACATATCTTTGGCCGTCAAATTTTTATCTTATGGCAGTATTAGAAAGAACTTCAGAAATAATTGACGCCGCAGTTCCGTTATCGAATGTCGAAAAAAAATTTTACGAAAATTTGTTGAGGGAGTTGGATGATTACTTATTGGACACAGATAAAGAAAGTGCACAATATAAAGCTGCAAAAAATATAATTGCGAATAACATTTATCTTCTCTACGAAAGAATCAAGTTGAACAAGGTTAGAGAAATAGATTATACAACCGTTAGAAATTTCGGAGTCAGATATAAAGATTTCGTTAGGGATATTTTAGGCAACACAAAAGGTTTTCCGCTTGAATCATTGGATAGTTTTTTACAAGTAAACGTGGACTTATTGGAATCAGCCATGTATCGGAAAAGCGATATGTTTAATAAGAACATTTTCCACTAATCATTCTCCTTGTGTCCTGGTAAAATACCAGTGTAATTCTTTTTTTAATTGTTTGGATCTAATTCTTTGCGATAAGCTTCGAGATTTATTTTTATTGCAATGTCCCACAGTTTTTTGATGTAGATGACATTATTGGAGAAGATCTCCCTGCGGATCAATGGACTCGTCAGGAAAACATTTCCTTTTGGATCAAGATGGATATTTCCTGAATCAACGTGCTTGTAAAAATCAATATTCGTCAACATCCTTCTTTCACCGTATTTTCTGTTCTGCGAGTTGCGGATGATGATGTTAGTTGTACCCAAGTTTGAAAAATAAGTATAGAAGTCTTTGATGAGATCTGAATTTAATCTGATCATTTTCTCATAAGAAATTTTTTCGAGGTCACCCAACGCTTCATATCCGTCTTTAAAAATTTTGCTATCAATATGTGATTTAAATGTCTCGAAAGCCGAGACGTCTTCCGAAATTTTATTTTTATCTCGTGACTTAAGAACCCTGTTTTTAAATTCGAGCCTGATTGCCGATGCGAGACGCTCTACAAAATCAAGAAGATGGTTTTTGTGCATTTCCCATAGAGGTTTTAACTCGACAGACGGGCAAGCTTCATTCAGGAGAATAAGCTTATCCCGGTTAAATTTGAAAAATAAAGAAAAAAGGAGATTAAAACGTACAAACAAGGCGCGAAAATCATCTTCTTTGAAGAACCAGGAACCTTCGTCGGCAGTAGACCTGCAAAATAAGTCTGCTCTGGTCAAAAATAAAAACCAATGAGTGTGATAAAAGCGAATATCAGTCTGGGATACAGCAGACGTTGATTCAATTTCCTTAATCCCGTCAGGCTCAGCATAAGCGAGACGATAAGTAACATAGTCAGCCACAATTTGTCGGATGGTATTGACTCCAAAATTTTCTTCTAGATAAGAAAGCTCCGTTCGGTCTTTTGTCTTTACATTCTCAATGAGGCTTTTTTCCATTTCTTTCCATTCCAGGATCTTGTCCGGGTCTTTCGCTGCATTTCGTGGATTCAATAAAAAGGAATACATCTCTAATCCATGGTCAATGACAAGATGGAGGATAATATCATTGGCTGCTTCATGTACCGATTCACAGGCGTAGATAGCAGGACGAAACAAGTGGGTAAAATTGATGGTATTGAAAAACTGAGTAGAAGTTATGATCGATCCGATCTGCACGTTGACAAATGGCTCTTTCGAATGATGTCCATAAACCCTTTTAGTAAATAACTTATACATGACGTCATAAGAGAATAATATCTGGTGAATTCCGCCATGATGCTCTATATTGAAATCATTGATCTCTGAGAAATAGTAACTGTGAAAATACCTGTTCCAGTATGCCTTATTCCAGGTCTGAACATAATTTGAAATATTTTCCACTTCTATAGACTCAATATTTACCAACTCGCCGAGGTTAGCTTTTTTAGTGAAGCTGCCAAAATCCTTAGCCATCTCAATAGCTGACTTTGGTTCAACCTTCTTTGATTTTTGCGACAATTTAAATTTGTTCTGCAGAAAGGTCCATAACGAAATCTTGAGCCCTATGAAATAATTATACATCAGCCGGTCAGTGATTGCATCATTGAAATTGATGATAAGATTTTCGATTTGACCTTTCAAGATATAAGGTATCGGATATATCCTTAACTTTTCCTGCAGTTCCCTGATTTGCTCTGGTTTTATCTGGTAATGACCAAGATCATAATGATAATGTTTATCTTCTTTGTATTTTTCAAATGCCACTGGAATGTTCCAGAATATTTTGGATTTGTATTTGACAATGCTATTGCGGCGATAGTCTTCCTGAAAATTCACAGTGAACTTCAGGTAATCCAAAAAACTTATAGCCGTTTTAGGAAAAAGAAAGGGATATTTACTGGTATGCGATTGACTCAATACCTGCTTTGGTGGAACTTTTCCAGCACCAGGCAAGCAGGACTTCATTAAATTGGCAGCACTAACTTCGTGACCGGATTTAACATTCCAACTAATGGTTATGGATTTCTTACCTGACTCCTTACGAAAAACCTGATATTGCTCAATAAGTTTAAAGGCTTTGGAAAGCTCTTCCGGAATAGTATCCTTTAGATTGTTGATCTTGTCTGCTAATCCGATAAGCTTGAGATGAAAACCATATGTAACAGAGGTGGCGATTATCGGATGAGATTCTTTAAAATCATGAGCATTGTTTTTGTTTTCCTGATTTTTAGCGATCAACATTGCAAGCAGTGAGTCCTTACCAACCTTGTCAATTATCCCCAATATTTGATTCCGGATCTTATCGCCATTAAATCGATCATCCTTTAAATCCAATAAAAACGTTTTGATATGCCCGATACTTTTGTTTTGCAGTTTCAACACAACCTCCTGAATATCTTTCATCGTATTTCCAAAAAGGTAAATGGTGAGTTCATTCCAACCCAAGCTTTCATTCATTATGTAGAAGAAGTTTTTATTCTCTTTTTTAAAATTGTCAACTTCACCATCAATAAAAGCAACCAGAAAAAAGTGCAGCAACTTTAGAAAATCTTGACCCACACCCACCATCATACCATTGTTAACTTTCATTGACACGATAGCTGTAAACGGATAGATCAGTTTTTTCGAAAAAAACTGAGGCAGTAATTTTTTTTCGAATAGGTTAATTTTTTTATTTGTATTGGCATAAATGTCGATCAGTGGTATGATACCCGTATTGACCTGGTACTTGAATCCCTTGGAATCCGGAGACGGTTTAAAGCTTTTAGTCGCGAAACTGAAATCGTCGATCAATGAAAAAACGGCTAAGTCAAAATCTCCAAACAATCCGTAGGGAACTGGTTCATACAAAATCTTTTGATTGTCTTCAGGATCTGGCTCTAGTGGTTTACCACGATCAGTGGCCATTTTCTGCATGTCCTTAAGTGATTTCTTGTACTGAAAAAAAATATTGCTGATGTCTTTTTCGAAAAAATCATTTGGTGACCTGTTGGCCGGAATGGTAGTGATGGCAGAAAAAAAAGCGTATTTATAATAGCTATCCCCCTTAGCAGACTCCATAAATAGATTAATTTAAGGTTTAAGGTTTACAGTATGATTGGATTTGAAAAATGATAGAGAAGATTAATACTCACGGAATTTGTTTTTGACATCATAACGATGGTTTGAAAATTCCGGTATTGTTCGATTTTTTCCATCTCGGGTTCTTTTTTTTTGTCACCAAAAAGAAAACCGGCATAAATAGAAAAATACAGTACGGTGTCGCGAGGAACTGAAAAAGAACTGCTAAACAGGTATTCCCTTATTTGCTGAAGATAGTTTTCATTATTGCAAATATTTATGATGGCGTTTCCGTGTTGTTCAAAACTGAGCAAATAAGAATTTCCGTCCCACAATGTATCTTTTTTTAGTGTGCATGTTACTGATTCATTATCCACCAAATCTTTTCGGTATAATCTAATTTGATAAAGAAAAAAATGCAGGTCGCGATGTGATAACGTCGTTTTTTCATAAAAATAATTCAACGTCCTCAGTTTTTCAGTTTCGACCCTGGTCTCACCCATGTTGTAACGCGAAAAGAAATTATAGTAAGGCTCATGCCCTGCAAGAGCTGAGAAGTGAAACCCTGTGGCTTTTTTTGGCGATTCCTCATTGTCACTAGACCAATGCCGCGCCTTTCGAAGTGCAAACTTATTGAGTTGTTTATTGATCTTGATAAGGGCGTAAGTAAACGGGTAACTTTTATCATGGAATTTATCCATCGTATAACTGGTCCCGTTAGTTATAAGAAAAGCAGATTGTTGCTGCGAAGTGGGATCTTGCAAATCGCCATGCACATGACCTGATAATATCAAGTCACTATTTTTTACCACCTTATTGAAATTGTTATAATCATTTGCATGTCCCGCATCTGTGGGCGCAGGTGCGATATGCTCAGAATCATGCAAGAAATAAAAAGGATGATGCATAAAAGACACGATAGGGCCGTTGACATTTTTTAAATTTTCAACTGTTTTATCAATGAGCTCATTGATCAAAAAAAGATTGTTGCGATCGTCGGGAGTAAGGCTACAGAAAAATGAACTGTTTATAGAAACAATATTAATCCCGAATCGCGAGATCTGGTAAACTGTCTTGAGCCCATCAACAGGATAAACTGGTTCGACTTTTGCCAAAATATCTTCATCCACCAGTTTTTTATTTTGTTCCAGATAGATATCAAAATATTCTTGTTCTAAAAATACCAGGTCTTCTTTAAGCGTTCCGTTTTCAAGACCCATTTTCTTGATTTGAAAAATGTTTTTTGCTACGGGATCCAAATTCAGCGAAGAAATTCCCTTGTCTTCTTTTTTTACCTTGTTATTATATAAATATTTGAAAGTGGCTACCCGATTAGCTCGGTTCACGTCATGGTTGCCTGGTGTTGAAAAAAAGCTGTGTTTTAGATGGGGAAATTGCCTAACCAACTTTTTGACGAGATCAATGTACAGCGGATAATTTTGAGGTTTATTCTGATTCACCAAATCGCCAGCGACCAACACAATATCTGGATGCCACTGAAGGTCCTCTTTCCATAGACTCTCAACAAGCGCATCATTGATTGTAGCACCCTTGAGATCTTCGGGTTGTTTGCCATCCTTAGCAGTTTCGTAATGTAGGTCGCTGA
>DATHPY010000652.1:0-2876 GCA_035483315.1 Puia sp.
AACGGCCGCGAACCCAAACCCATCCACCACGGGAATTGATCCAATGACCTTCAAACCATCTGTATCCAACACGGCGGGTTTCATAATGCCCTTCATGCCAAACATATTTTCCATTGGTCCAAACCCAATCGCCGCTGACCCAAACATGATCCGGTGAAGGTGGCGCTGGTCTTAAATAAACTACTTCTGCCGGACGGTCTCTCACTACGTAAGTCGGACCGCATGATGCAAATAAAAAAACAAATACAAATAGAGGAAGACCAAAAACAATTTTTTTCATAAAAGATCTATTGACGAGGGTGATCAAAAAACTTGTTGCGATTTTAGCAGCTATATTAATAAATATCCAACGCGAACTCCTAATAATTTATCTAAGTTAACTAACTTATAACAACCGGTAAACGGGATAACGCAAATGCGCCGGTTCATAGTACGGCGAATTTTTGTACACAAAATTAAGTTGCGCGGAAGAATTTTTTGCAAAAACCGAATCTGCTTTTTTCTTTTCTTCTAATTTATTTTTTAATTCCGGGTTTGATTTTAAATATTCCGCAGCAACATCTTCCCAGCGGTAATCACTGTAACCTTCTTTTTCCTGCAAAACGGCATCAAAAAAATTCCATGAAAAATACGAGTCATCTCCGGTTGGTTCAAGCATTTCTATTAAAAATCTTTTTGCGGGTTGATTGGTGTAAATAATATAATCTCCTTTTAAAAAATGGATTGATTGATTGGAAGCTGAAATTTTTACATCGCTGTTTCTATGATGTTTTTCATAAGCCCTTGGCGAAGATTTGTATTCATCAATATGATACGCTTCCACACTAATATTAGTATCATTTTTTAACTCCTGCATTTGTACGCCATTCAATTTTAATAGATCAATCACATCATGCCAGCCTTGGGGGATGATATATGCTTTTGGCACTTTCACAAATTTGCCGGCATTGAAATAATTATAAAACTTCACTTCTTTTTCAAATGGTTTTGAGTGATCATAATACATCCGTTGCATGCCGGTAACATTGCTGGTTTTAAAAGCGGTTTCATATCCTTTAAAAAGAATGGTATCATACTTTGTCAGGTCAGGTTTCCATTCAAGAGCGAATTCATTTTTTTTCAGATCATCAGCAATATTTTGTTTTCTCTTTTCAATAATTTCTTTTGCGTATATGGATGACTGTTGTATCATTGCTTGCATCAACGCATAAGTTGATAACACACGATCTTTAAAGGGCTTCAGCATATGCGTTTCCGGCATATAGGAAATGGTATTAAATAAAGCAGCATAACCTGTCGAGTAACGCGGCGTTTCATAAAAAGCATCCCAGCCTTTTTCGGGGTTGCCTTCTTCAAAATTTACATACGGCGTCATCGCCCATCCTTTTTTATCCATGGATTTATATAACGAGGGGTCAAAAACATCGTGCACAAATTTTCCCAATTGACCGCCAAGTTTATTCCATTGCGTTGTTATCAGTGTCATCGTGTATTGGTAATCTGCGCCATCACTCACGTGGTTATCAGTTTGTATATCCGGATCCAGCCAATGAAAAATTTGCGCGAAAGATCTTGCGTTTCTCGAATCTGATTTTGTAAAATCGCGGTTGAGATCAAGGTTTTGCGCATTGCCACGAAACCCATAACTGTTCGGTCCGTTTTGATTTACGCGCGAAAAAGAATTTCTGTTCAACGCACCGCCAATATTATATAATGGAATAACAGCCAGCGCAACATTATCCGGCATTTTAATTTTTCCGGAATTCAGATCTCTTAATAACATCATGCTTGCGTCAACACCATCGGGTTCGCCGGGATGAATGCCGTTGTTAATTAAGATCACAATTTTATTTTGCTGATGCCAAACTTTTGGATCAAACTTTCCATCGTTCGAAAATAAAACAACATGAAACGGATATCCCGCATCGCTCATTCCCATTTCTTTGATGGAAATTTTTGCAGAAGCTTTGTCTAATTCTTTATAAAAAGAAATGCATTCAAAATAGGTTGCAGTTTCTTTGGCGTTCGATCTTTCAAAAGGAGTTGTTTGTGAATTACAAATGAGCGAACACATGATCAGGGCAAATAAAAAAATGGGTCTCATAATTTTTATGCAATTTAATATTCAGTGACCGATCATACAGATCCCAAAAATCACATAAATCCAGGTTCAGACAAAAATAAAAAAGGCATTCCAACCGGAATGCCTTTTAAATATTTTTATGACCAAAAAACTATTTTGCTAAAGCGTTCACTCTTTTAGCAAGCTGACTTTTTAAATTGGCAGCTTTGTTTTTATGGATAATTCCTTTTTTAGCCAGTTTGTCAATTTGAGAAGCCACATCCGGGAGTTTATCACCAGCTTCTTTTTGCGCTTTTAACGTTTTCAGGTCGCGGATGGCGTTACGCATGGTTTTGCTATAGTAACGGTTGCGTTCTCTGCGTTTGGAAGCCTGTCTTACATCTTTTTTCGTTGCGCTATGATTAGCCATTTATTTAAAATTTTCGGACGGCAAAGGTAAGTTTTGACAGCATTAATTCCAAATTTAATGAAGAATGACCGAAAAAGCCCAATAGATATCCAACAGATGAACGGAGCGTCGCAACGGAAGTTCAATAGTAGAACTATCGCCGGTAACATAAATTAAATCTTAAAAATCAGGTAGCTGCTGATATTGGCGTTATTTAGTCGTAAATTTTCGCCGATATTTGCATTTCGTTTTAAAGCTTATTTCAATGAAGGACTTTCAGTATATCACCAATTCTTCTCCCGCATTTATTGAAAATTTATACGAGGATTTTGTAAAAAACCCCGAAACCGTTGATCCTGAATTCAGAAAATTTTTTGAAGGTTTCGATTTTGCCATAACGCAGGG
>DATHPY010000653.1:0-2183 GCA_035483315.1 Puia sp.
ATGTGTATGTAAATGACGCGTTTGGTACAGCTCACCGTGCACATGCATCAACAGCAGTGATCGCGAAATTTTTTCCGCCGGAAAAAAGAATGTTTGGTTTATTAATGGAAAGTGAAGTCATCAGCGCAGAAAAAGTTTTGCATCAATCGCAAAAACCATTTGTGGCAATTATCGGCGGAGCAAAAGTTTCAGACAAAATATTAATTATAGAAAATTTGCTGGAAAGAGCAACGGATGTAATTATCGGCGGCGGCATGGCATATACATTTTTGAAAGCGATGGGTGGAAATATAGGAAACTCATTGTGCGAAGAAGACAGGCTTGATGTTGCGAATGATCTGTTGAAAAAAGCAATAGAGAAAAATGTTTGCATTCATTTGCCACCGGATTCTGTAATTGCTGATAAATTTGATGCGAATGCAAATGATTCAACATCGCCAAGCAATAATATTCCTGACGGATGGATGGGATTAGACATTGGCGAAAATGCCTGCGAACAATTCAGCAACATAATAAAAAAGTCAAAAACCATTTTGTGGAATGGTCCGATGGGCGTTTTTGAAATGAAAAAATTTCAGCACGGAACAAAAACAATAGCGACAGCCATTGCAGAGTCAACGCAAAATGGCGCGTTCTCATTAGTGGGTGGCGGCGACAGTGTTGCTGCAGTTAATCAATTCGGGTTTGCAGATAAAGTAAGTTATGTATCTACCGGCGGCGGCGCGATGCTTGAATATTTTGAAGGAAAAGAATTGCCGGGAATTGCTGCGATTAAAGGTTAAATTTATTGTATGAAAAATACAACACTAATTGCCACAAATTTATTTTTCTGTTTTCTTCTCGCAATTAAAGTTTCCGCACAAGCTCCGGTTCCGGTTCGTAATGAACCACGTCACAAAGTAGTTTTGGAAAATGATTATGTAAGATTGATCGAAGTTCATATTAAACCTCACGATACAACACTCACGCACATTCATGCAGCACCTTCTGTAATTGTTTTTCTCAGCAAGTCAACAATTGGAACACAGATCGTCGGTGCGCAACCTTCGATAGCAGATGTCATGCCCGGACAAACCAGTTATGCTGCTTATGATGAAAAGCCGATCACACACAGAGTTTGGAATGATGGTGATTCTGTTTTTCATGTGATGGATATTGAACTTGCAAAAAAGGAGCCGGCAAAAGATTCCTGTGAAATTATTTCTCAACCAGATTTTCACTTGCAGATCGTAAAAGAATTAGTGCATGTTTATACTATTGATGTTTATGCGAAAAAAATAGCTGAGTTCCCAACATCAAACTGCGCGCATCTATTAATAGATATCTCCGGAACTGTCTCAGCAAATGGACATTCATTAAGCGTCGGAAAATTTTATTTCTTTCCACCTCAAAGCAAAATTGAAATTACCAGCGGCACAGAAAATGCGAAATGCGTTTTATTGGAGTTGAAGTAAAAATTATTTCACGCCAAAGGCGCAGAGAAGAATCCACGGCGCGCAGATGACATCTTTTTAAAAAGATGTCATCTGTAATCTCGGCTTTAATTTTCACCATTTTCGAACCAGTAAACCACGGTTGAATAGAATTCCAAACGCACAAGAGTGCGACGCAACGATGCTTAATAGTCATTCTGTCGTCGGAAACAAAAATAAGAAGTAATGAATTAGAAACAAGAAATGAGAAAGTGAAAAGACTTTCTCATTTCTTATTATTTATTTTCACTTTTTTATTTTCTATTTGGTATCTGCGGGAAGTTTTGATTTGATATAATCCGATTGATCCATCAAACTCGCCCCTTGTTTTTTCTGCATCAGTTCTTTTAATGCGCCATTTATTTCGGGATCGGTGAAAGAATGATATTGCTGCGGAATATCTCCTCTTATTTTTACCAGCAGATCAACTCCTTTTTTTACTTTGTCTGTGCTTTTTACATTTCCTAAAAAATGAGCGAAAGGTTTTATTGTAAAAAATTGTTCGTTGCCAAATGCCAGAGCAGCATAATTATTATAGATCTCATCAAACTTTGTTTCATCACTGTTGCTGAGCAATGCATATTTCAATTCGCCTTTTGCCGGAGCAGATGAAAGTTTTTTCGCCTGCTCGATAGCCGCTGCAGAATCTATTTTACTCAAAGCAGTTAATGCATCTCCGGCAACGGTATAAGA
This sequence comes from Puia sp., assembly GCA_035483315.1. Lineage (GTDB taxonomy): Bacteria > Bacteroidota > Bacteroidia > Chitinophagales > Chitinophagaceae > Puia. Next base: position 2,166 of record DATHPY010000653.1, read on the forward strand.
CGAATCGTTGACCGCGGC
>DATHPY010000654.1:0-6859 GCA_035483315.1 Puia sp.
AACTCAGCACTGCCAACTGCAGGCTTCTTAGTAATCTCCCAGCGTTTCCGGAATCTGCGCCAATGCTTTTTGAAGCTGTTCGTCATTTGGGGCGGTGCCATGCCAATTGTGGTCGTTCTCCATAAAATCAACGCCTTTGCCCATAACAGTATGCATCATAATGGCTATTGGCTTACCATTGCCGGAAAGATTTTTTGCAGTTCTTAACGTAGCAATTACTTCATCAATATCATTTCCATTCATGGCTAAAGTGTTCCATCCAAACGCTTCAAATTTTGTACGGATGTCGCCCAGTCCGCCAACACTTGCCGTAGTGCCGTCAATTTGCTGTCCGTTCCAGTCAATAGTAGAAATCAAATTATCAACTTTATGATGAGCAGCAAATAAAAGCGCTTCCCAATTTTGTCCTTCTTCCAATTCACCATCTCCATGCAGGGAATAGACAATATTTTTATCATTATTGAGTTTTTTTGCAAGGGCGGCGCCAATGGCAACGCTCATGCCTTGTCCTAAAGAACCACTGGCAACACGAATACCTGGAAGATGTTCGTGGGTTGTTGGATGACCCTGGAGACGAGAATTTATTTTTCTGAAAGTTGAAAGCTCTTTGATATCGAAGTATCCGGCTCTTGCAAGCGTGGAATAAAAAACCCCCGAAATATGTCCGTTGGATAAGAAAAAAATGTCTTCGTTTTTTCCATCCATAGTAAAGTTTGGATTGTGTTGCATTACCTCAAAATATAGTGCGGTAAAAAAATCAGCACATCCTAATGAACCGCCGGGATGACCACTTGCAGCACCATGTACCATTCGAATTATGTCTCTTCTTATTTGCGCGGCAATTGATTTTAAATCAGCCATGTTGTAATTAATTTTATATAAAATCGGGGCACAAAGCTATGGATTTATTTATTAGATATTTATAGGATTAATTAAACTTTTGTGGTAATTTGGCCTCTCAATTGGCTTCGCAAGTAATCTAATCTATTGACTAGTCAAAAAAGGTTTAAGGTCCTTTTTAATTTCATTTGCATGGGTATTTTCAGAAAAGTGATTGTAGCTGAGCGTGCAAGATTTAGTCATATTTTTGTATCAACAAAACCAAGCTGATGTTTGATGTTTTACTTTCAATAGTGATAGCGTTCACTATAACTTTTTTAGCCATCCCTGTGATTATTACCGTAGCGGAAACAAAAAAACTTTTTGATGTTCCCGATGAACGTAAAATTCACATTACTCCTGTTACTCCGCTTGGCGGCTTAGGCATATTCGCAGGTTTTATATTTGCCTGCCTGCTTACTGTTCATTTTGAAACAGCATTCAAATTTCAATATTTCATCGCTGCCAGTTTAATAATATTCTTTCTTGGTTTAAAAGATGATATTCTTGTTATCTCCCCAATTAAAAAATTTATCGGTCAGGTGCTTGCAGCTTTTATGGTTATTTATTATGGCGAACTCCAGATCAAAAGCATGCATGGTTTTTTAGGTTTGTATCAAATGCCGGAAATGTTCAGTCTCCTGCTCACCTATTTTGCGGTGATCGTAATTATAAATTCATTCAACCTGATTGATGGCGTTGATGGTTTAGCCGGAAGTTTAGGATTAATTGCTTTATCAATATTTGGAATTTATTTCTTTGTTGTTGATATGCCGGCTTATTCAATACTGGCATTTTCTATGGCGGCCAGTTTGCTGGCGTTTTTGATTTTTAATTTTCAACCGGCAAAAATTTTTATGGGAGATACAGGTTCGCTGCTCATTGGCCTGGTATGCGCAATCCTTGTAGTAAAATTTATTAATGTTGCCAGCAGCACTGATGTAAGTTACCCGATCATAGCAGCGCCTGCAATAGGTTTTACAATTTTACTGATTCCATTGCTTGATACTTTAAGAGTGTTTGGCATCCGCATATTTTATCGCCGTTCTCCATTCAGTCCGGATAGAAATCATATTCATCACATATTGTTGGATAAAGGTTTTTCGCATAGGGCTGTTACAATAATTTTAGTAACTGCAAACCTGTTTGCTATTACTATGGTTTATTTGGGAAGAACAATGTTTAGCTGTACCGCGCTCATCTTTTTTGCTTTTGCTTTTTTCTTTGCAATTATTTCTTTGTTCTATTATATGCCTTCGCGTGTTCCCAAACTTGTTATTGCCAAGGCTAATAAAAAAGAAACTAATGGCGCAGATTTAAAATCTTCTAAATTAGTTCCATTCTCTAAAGATGCCAGCACAATTCTGGAACAAAAGAACTGATCTCTTCACAAATATTTTTACCTTTCTTTTTGTTGTAAGAACGCTTTTAATGTAGGTTTGCAGCAGCCTCAATCAATAATTTATGTCTGAAGATTTAGATTTCATCGTGGAAGAAACAGACGATTCCATGAAAAAAGCGGTTGCTCATTTAGAAACCGAGTTAATAAAAGTAAGAGCGGGAAAAGCAAATCCACAAATGCTCGAAGGACTTACCGTTGATTATTATGGTTCTCCAACCATCATCAGCCAGGTTTCAAATGTTTCTGTAATGGATGCACGGACGCTCACTATTCAACCCTGGGAAAAAAATATGTTACAGCCAATTGAGCGCGCAATTATCGCGGCAAATCTTGGTGTAACGCCGCAAAATGATGGTAATATCATTCGCTTGTTTATGCCTGCGCTTACGGAAGAACGCAGAAGGGAATTTGTAAAGAAAGCAAATAATGAAGGCGAACATTCAAAAGTTGCCATCCGGAGCATAAGACGCGATGCCATTGAGCATATTAAAAAATTACAAAAAGAAGGTTTGAGCGAAGACTTAACAAAAGACGCAGAAAAAAGCGTTCAGGAAATCACAGACAGATACATTGCAACTGTTGAAAATCATCTTGCAATAAAAGAAAAAGAAATAATGTCAGTTTAGCTAAAAGCAAAATAGTGATTGTAAATATTTTCTTACAATCATAATAATCCTATCAATCATAAAATCTCCGTTCAGACAATAACATGAGCAAAATAAAATTGAAAGATATTGACACGCGCGCTCCAAAAGAATTTGACAAAAAAGAAACCAAAGAAAAATTAGAAAAAATTTTGGAAGAGTTGGATGCCTTGCAAAACTTGTTATACGCAGAATCAAAGTATTCTTTGTTGGTGGTAATCCAGGGAATGGATGCAAGCGGAAAAGATGGCGCCGTAAGAAATGTTTTTGGCAAATTAAATCCGCAAGGTGTGCTGGTAACATCATTTAAAGAACCGACAAAAGAAGAATTAGCGCATGATTTTTTGTGGCGCATTCATACTCACTCTCCCGCAAAAGGATACATCCAGATCTTCAACCGCTCACAATATGAAGATATTTTAATAACGCGCGTTCACAAATGGTGCGATGATAAAACCGCAGCCTTGCGCATAGATGCAATAAATAATTTTGAAAAATTATTGCACGAACATAATAACACGCAAATATTAAAATTCTATTTACACATTTCTCCCGAAGAACAAAAAGCAAGATTGGAAGAAAGAATTAATGACAGAGCAAAACAATGGAAATACAATGAAAATGATTTTGCTGAAGCTAAATTTTGGGATGATTATATGAAAATGTATGAAGACTGTTTTGAAAACTGTAATAAAATTCCGTGGACGATTGTTCCATCAGACCAAAATTGGTATAAAGAATATATTATCGCCTCTGCTGTAAAAGAAACTTTGCAAAAATTAAATATGAAATTTCCCGGAATAAAAAAGTAAGTGAATACTTTTAGAAGAATTCATCCTGTATTTCTATCCAAATATTTCTTTATATTCATACACTCATTTAACAACTAAAAACTACTATTATGGGAATGCTTAAAGAATTTAAAGACTTTACTCTCAGGGGTAATGTTGTTGATCTTGCTGTTGCGGTAATCATCGGCGCTGCATTTGGAGCAATCGTATCTTCTTTAGTTGATAATATAATTACTCCGCTGTTACTCACTCCGGCGTTAAAAGCGGCAAATCTGCAGGATATCGATAAGCTTGCGTGGGGCGCTGTAAAATGGGGGCTTTTTATTTCTGCAGTAATTAAATTTGTAATCATTGCATTTATTCTTTTCCTGATTGTTAAAGGATTTAAATCAATGGAAAAGAAAGCAGTTCCATCAGCTACTGAACCTACAGCTACGGAAAAATTACTTACAGAAATTCGCGACGAATTAAAGAAATAATTTCACACTATTTGTTGTCAGTCAATCTTAATTTACATTTGCACGTTGAATGTTACTAAGATTGGCTGACAATTTTTTTTGAACTAAAATTATGTGCTATGAAACAAATCGGGTTATGTGCATTTTTTCTTTTTGTGTTTATCGCTGTACAATCGCAAGATAAAACTGTTCAGGGTTTAAAAAATGATGCTTCGCGAACAATTACAAAAGATCCGAAAGACACGATTCCTAAAATTTGGAAAGTTGGTGGTTTATATAATTTAAATTTCAACCAGGCTGCATTAAGCAACTGGTCTGCCGGTGGCGATAAATCTTCAATTTCTCTCGCAACAGCTTTAAATGCACATGCTTTTTATAAAAAAGGAAAAAATGCATGGGACAATACGCTTGATGTTGCTTATGGTTTTGTAAACACAACTTCGCTCGGCACAAGAAAATCTGACGATAGATTTGATCTGCTTTCTAAATATGGTTATGATGTAGGAAAAAATTGGTACGTAAGTGCGCTGTTTGATTTTAGAAGTCAATTCGCAAAAGGATATGCATACCAGGGCGACACTGCAAAAGTGCTCACATCAGAAGCTTTCGCGCCTGCTTATGCTTTATTATCAATTGGCATGAATTATAAACCGAATGATAATTTTTCAATTTTTATTTCTCCCTCAACCGCAAGATGGATCATAGTCAGTAATGATTCGCTGGCTTCAGTGGCGGCATTCGGAGTTGATTCAGGTAAGAATTCGAGATTCGAATTCGGCGCTTACACAACTATAAATTACACAGCAAAGATCAGCGCAAATGCAACTTATATCGGGCGGCTTGATCTTTATTCAAACTACCTGCACAACCCGCAAAACATCAGTGTTTATTGCACAAACGTTCTTGCCGTAAAAGTTACCAAGTTTATCAGCATGAGTTTGACACTAAATATGATTTATGACAACGATATAAAATCAGTAAAAAATGATGGAACGCCCGGTGGACCGAAACCGCAAATTCAGGAGTTGATGGGAATTGGTTTGGCTTATAAATTTTAGATTTAATTTTTATCAATAAAAAATAATCGTGAACAATCAATCGTATAAAATTTCCTTACCGCAATTTGAAGGACCATTTGATCTGCTGTTATTTTTTATTGAGCGCGACGAACTTGACATTTATAATATTCCAATCACCAAGCTCATCCAGGATTTTCTCGTTTATATTCACTCACAGGAAAAACTCAACATCGAATTATCAAGCGAGTTTATTGTTTTTGTATCAACGTTAATGCGCATCAAAGCAAAAATGTTATTGCCAAGAAAAGAAATTGATGAGCAGGGAAATGAAATTGATCCGCGGCAGGAAATCATAAATAAACTTCTCGAATATAAAAGATACAAAGAAGCTTCCGCGCAAATGGCAAATATGGAAGCAGACCGCATGCTGATGATCAAACGCGGCAACCTGCAAAAAGATCTGCACCAGGTTGGCGAAACAGTAAGCGAAGGAACGGAAATTCAAACCATATCGCTATTCAAATTAATGAAAGCTTTCGAGCGCGTCATACAACGTTTGCACGAAAAGCAAAACAGACCTACACATACTGTTGTGCAATATGAATACACAATGGAAGAGATCAGGGATTATATGCTCAGCACAGTTCAGCGCGAAAAAGTAATGAGCTTCGAAAAAATATTTGATGTTTGTGAAAACCGCATTCATGCAATTTTTTTATTTCTTTCGCTGCTGGAATTGATCCAGCAAAAATTCATGAACATCATCATCGGCGAAGGAAGAAATAATTTCATCATCGAATTCAACGAAAACCGCACCGAAGAAGACAATCTGCCGATACTCACCGAAACACCTGTTAATCCTGCATAAACGCTGACGGAAAGTCTTACAAAATCATCCGGCATTAATATTGACAACTTGTTCTTCGTTATCATTTTTTGAATACCAGCTTCGGTTTTTCATAGCATCATTCTTGCAAACGCAGTTTTGCTAATTTTTTCTTTTTGATAAAAAGAAAAAATTAATCAATCCGTTCATCTGAAGAATAAATATTGAACTCTGGTTCCAAAAGTAATTGCAAACTAATATCGCATCTGCGCGTCATTGCACCTTTGCGAGGAAAAATAATAAAAAATTATGACAACGAGAACAATCTCAACTATAGAAACATCAACCATAGAATTTGTTGGTGCAAACAAAATATTACAAGCTTTACCAACACGCAACTTAAAACAGGTTGATCCTTTTTTATTAATTCATCACATGGTTCCTGCTGTAGTAAAACCAGGAGCTTCCATTCGCATTCCGCCGCATCCACACGCAGGATTTGAAGTAGTAACTTATTTGCTCGACGGAGAATTTTTTCATCGCGATAGCAAAGGACATGACGTTGTTGGAAAAGCAGGAGATATAAACTGGATGACATCCGGTTCGGGCATCATACATTCAGAAGGTCCAACAGAAAATTTTTTAAAGACCGGTGGAAGATTGCAGCTAATGCAGGTTTGGATAAATCTTCCCGCAAAAAATAAATCTGATGTTGCAAGTTTTCGCAATTATCCTTCTGCTGATTTCCCTGTTATTAAAAATGAAACCAGTTCTGTAAAAGTGTTAATAGGAAATTACGGAGAAAAAAGATCTCCCGTAATTGTGCAAACGCCGATGTTC
>DATHPY010000655.1:0-5155 GCA_035483315.1 Puia sp.
AAAGGAACAGAAGTTACTCAGCCCATTCTATTGCATGCCGATTCAAATTTTTTTTCCATTTTTTCTTTTCCATTACTTAAGGGCAATCCTAAGACTGCTTTGCTGGAACCACATTCAATCGTGCTCGCCGAAGATGCCGCAAAAAAATATTTTGGTTCGACTGATGTATTAGGAAAAACTGTTGATGTTAAAACCGGTGAAATATTTGAGCCCTACACAGTAACAGGCATTACAAAAAGATGCCCGCAAAATTCATCAATACAATTTGACGTTTTGCTTCCACTGTACGTGGATCCGGAAATGGAACAAAATGCAAAAGGATGGCACTCTTTTTTTCTAAATACCTATGTGCTGCTTAATCCCGGAGCTAATATTAAAAAAGTGGAAAGCGAGATGACTAATATTTTTTTAGAAGATGAGGCCGGAGAGTTAAAAAGATTTGAGGAGCAATCTCACTCAAAATTCAATGGCGGATATATGCTTCAGCCATTTCCTGACATTCATTTGAACAATGACATGGACAGAGATGATATTTCCGGCGCAAGCAACAGGATTTATTCTTACATACTCACCGGAATTGCTTTATTTATTTTGATCATCGCCTGCATCAATTTTATAAATCTTACCATGGCGCGATCAATGAAACGTGCAAAGGAAATTGGTATTCGTAAAGTTGTTGGCGGAACAAGGAAACAATTGATCATACAATTTTTGGGTGAATCATTTGTTCTATGTTTAATAGCATTCGTGCTTGCAATTGTTTTGGTTCAATTGTTTTTGCCGGTATTCAACAGGCTTTCAAACAAAGCGCTCGAGCTATCTTATTTGATGGATATGAAATTAATTGCCGGATATTTTGGCTTATTTATTCTGACAGGATTGTTGTCTGGTTTTTATCCCGCACTGGTATTATCCGGGTATAACCCGGTGCAAAGCCTGTACAAAAAATTTAATTTAACAGGGAAAAATTATCTGCAAAAAAGCCTGGTGATTTTGCAATTTTCGGTCGCTTCTTTTTTGATCACTGCTACACTTATTATCTTTTACCAGTTCACTTTTCTTACCACTGAAAAATTAGGATATGACGACAGCAACATTGTCCAAGCCAACAAACACGCTCTCAAAAGAAACGAAGCCATCCTGGTAAAAGATGAGTTACTGAAAAATCCGAATATCAGCGGCGTGGCGCTTAAAGACAATGGCTATTCATTTAACGGAGCAAAAATAAATGGAGATTCCGGTATCGCGTTTGCCAATGCAAATATTGATGAATCGTTTTTGCCAATGTTGAAAATTCCGATAATAAAAGGAAGAAATTTTTCAAGAGATTTTCCATCGGATTCATCACACTCCGCGCTTGTCAATGAACAATTTGTACAACAAGCCGGATGGAAAAACCCTATTGGAGAAAAAATTAGTTTCAGTGAAAAAGAAAATTATACTGTGGTGGGAGTAGTTAAAAATTATCATTATCTGCCGCTGAATCAGAAAATAGAGCCGGAGCTATTTACCATGGGAGTGAACCAGGATTACTGGACTGTTTATATAAAGATCAAACCGACAACGGAAACAGCAAGCTTACGTTATATTGAAAAAACTTTTAAAAGATTATTTCCTGAAAGTCCATTTTCGTTTGTATTTAAAGATCAGGAAAATTTAAAAAATTATGAAGCGGAAGCACGTTGGAAACAGATTGTCCTGTTTGGCGCCATGCTGACTATTTTTATTTCCTGCATAGGAATGTTCGGATTATCGGTGCTCTCTACTGAAAAAAGAACGAAGGAAATTGGCGTACGAAAAGTATTGGGTGCTTCTACCCGAGAAGTGGCAATCATTCTTTCCAAAGACTTTTTAAACCTCGTAATTATTTCTTTGATTGTTGCCATTCCGCTTTCTTTTTTTGTAGCAAATAAATGGCTCGAAAATTATCCTTACCGGATTCAACTGAGCTGGTGGATGTTTTCGATAGTTGCAATATTAGTCATATTGATTGCTGTGCTTACCGTAAGTTTTCAATCCATAAAAGCAGCAACAGCTAACCCAGTGAAGAGTTTGAGAACGGAATAGGCGAATGAATGTTCTGTTTCGAAACTTCTCCACCGCTTTCTAAAAAAATATTTGGTAGTTACGATTTGTATCGTACCTTTAACCTACGGTATTCATCGTATCTTAATTCTTAACTGATTCAACCCATCTTAATTTCAAAAGAATGTCGAAGAAAAATCAAACACCTGAAATCGTCCCAACCAAAGCAGAGTTGGAAGCGCTTAAAATTTTATGGAAACATGGTCCATCAACGGTCAGATTTGTTCATGATATATTAAACAAGGAGATCAAGAATGTTGGATATACTTCAACACTTAAAATGATGCAGGTAATGACCGAAAAAGGCATTTTAAAAAGAGATGAGACCAGTATGACACATATCTACCGCCCGTTACTTGAAGAAAAAAAAACCATGGGATTGATGGCGGAACGTTTTGTACAAAACATGTACAATGGCTCAATAAGCAATTTGCTTGTTGCTTTTATGCAGAATAAAAAATCATCGAAAAAGGAATTAGAAAAAGTTAAAGAGCTGCTTAGGAAACTGGAAGAAGACAAATAGTTAATTCTAAAAATTATGTTATGAACTTCATTTTCTTTAAAGAATTATTCGGTAGCCGGACTGTAAACGCGCTCTGCTGGACGCTGTTTCATTCTTTGTGGCAGGGGTTGATATTTGCTTTTATCGCCGGCATGGTGATTATGCTGACCAGGAAAGCAAAACCAGCATTCCGGTATAATATCTTATCAGGTTTGTTAGCTCTTATGGCAATTACCATTGTGATCACTTTTATTGTTGAAAAAGAAAAAGCGGGGTCAGCCAGCGTTCAGCAACTGCCGGCGGCATATCGTATTTTCAAAACGAATACTGATCAGCTCAATAAATCTATTTTGGTGAGCACAGAAGCGAATTCTTCAGCCATTCAGATACTGAATAATTTCTTATCGCAATACGCTTATTTAATTGTGGCCATTTGGTTTTTCGTTTTAAGTGCAAAAACCATCAGGCTCATTTTTACGCTTATTTATACGCATCGGTTAAAAAATTACAGGAGCCATATTCCGCATTCTTATTGGAGAACAAGACTCACAGAACTGTGCCGTCAATTACGTATAAGCAAGACCGTTACCTTGATCGAATCGGAGATCATTAAGTTGCCCGTGGTTTTCGGCCACTTAAAACCGGTCATCTTCATTCCGTTAGGTTTGTTGTCACAACTATCGCCCCAGCAGGTGGAGGCTGTGCTGGTGCATGAACTAGCACATATACACCGTAGCGATTACTTGGTAAACATGATGCAAAACATCATTGAGTCATTATTTTTCTTTAACCCGGCGATGCTATGGATTTCATCTCTCATCAGGGAAGAGAGAGAGAACTGCTGCGATGATATGGCGATTGCCCAGGTGAGGAACAAAAAAAATTATTTGGAAGCATTGATCAGTTTCAGGGAGCTCTCATTGTACAACAACTCGAAAAACGCAGTGGCTTTCCCGGGCAGCAAAAACAGTTTTCTAAACAGGGTGCAACGCATTGTGCTTAATAAAAATTTCACACTTAGCCAGCTGGAAAAAGGTTCTTTATTTATCTGTTGCATCATCGCGCTGCTTTTTGCTTTTGCTTTTGTTCATCCTGCAAATGTCGACCTGAAGATCAAATTTTCAGCAACGCATGAACAGACAAAACTTAGCAGGCAAACCAGCGCGACGGGTGCAAACGGCATTCTTACCCCCAATAAAAAATTTGACACTCATTTTTCTGTTGTTCAACAAAAGAAACATGAAAACAATCCTGCATTGCGTGCAGAGAATTTAATAAGAACAACAGACACATTGCCTGTTCCTCCAGTCAGTTTAAAAAATTTAAATTATAATGATGCACTGGAAACAATGCACCAGGTTATTGCAGACCTTGTTGCTGAGAAAGTGGTTCGGGATGCCGCTTCGGTAAGATCATTTGCGCTGGATAAAAATACACTCACAGTAAATGATGAACAACAACCAGAAGCGCTGCATGAAAAGTTTAGATTAAAATATAACATACAAGACCTCGGGCTTTATTATGGTCCTGAAAAAGTGCAGGGCCGAGGTATTTTTATAGATGAGAACTTACAACACTTTATGGATGAAAACTATCGGCACGAACCCGTCCGGTTCAAAGGTGATGAGGAAATGTTAAGGGGTGATGCCATTAAGCTACATAAGTACACAGAAATGTTGAGGGCTGATTCAACAAGATTTAAAAAAGATACTGAGAGCTACCGTCTCGAGAATTCCCTGCTCGAACAATTGATGATTGACAGGAGGCGTTTAGGAATACCTCCACCTGCCCGGGTCTATATACAATTACCAGCCATCATTTCTAATTTGATTGATGAGCTGGTTGCAAATGGTATTGCAAAAGATAAAAAAGATCCAATATCATTTAACCTGACGAACTGCAAATTGATTGTTAACGGCGAAGCACAACCGGAGAATATTCACGAAATATTCAAACAAAAATTCCTCTCTCCTAAACAATATGGGTTGGAAGGTGCTCCCGTCGTGCAAGATCCTGATTTTGGATTGCACTTTGATTCCAAAACCCGTAACCTTGGACTCGGAATCAGTCACAACAAAAATGATCCTTAGCAGATATCACTCTCCCCTGACTTTTTGTTTTATATAATTATGGAAAATAAAAAAAATTATCTCTTGTTCCATTGAGCATGGTGCAACAGTTAGTCATTTGCTTTGACTTTCTATTTGTTCAGCCTTTCACTCAAACTATCCAGCTAATGAAAAAATTTTTAATGAAAGGGTGTCTGCTTATGCCGGGCATTTTTCTTACTGCTTGTTGTTTTGCCCAAAATACTGTTCAGTCCTTTTCTATAAAAGGAATTGCAGTTGATTCAGCAACGCTTCAGCCGATGAGTTATGTGACTGTCGTTTTGCAAAATTCGAAATCAGGCAGATCCATAAAATCGGCGGTTACCAAAAGTGATGGCAGTTTTTTGATCAAAGCGACGCTGGGAAATTCATATAACCTCGTGCTGTCTTTTGTCGGCTACGCCAATAAAAATCTTTCTATAAGTTCGGGGGCTTCGGATACTGATGCGGGCAGTATCAG